>JAZLIY010000088.1:0-2692 GCA_045617645.1 Bacteroidaceae bacterium
ACGTCCCGAAGCAAAGGAACAGGGCAAGCTGAATGTTTTTGTCACAGGTTGTCTCATTTCTCTTTTTTGAGACAAAATGATATGTAGTATATTGATATATAATTAATTAACTTGTCTCAAAAGTGAGACAAGACCTGTCTCAAAAATCAGTCTCTGTCTCAAAAGTGAGACAAGATATATACCTGTATATCTGTATGTTGTAATGTTTTTTGTCTCAAAATGAAAATGAGACACTTTGAGACAAGCGTTTGAAAAGGCAAGGGGCTGCCACTTCTAACCATACTGCTTTGAGGGCGTAAGTATCCAACTAACTCGGTATAACTAATATCCGACAGACGCATAGAGTGCCTATACATCAGTTTCTCGCGTGCCTACCTTGATTTCGGCAAAGGCATCTATACGACTCCCAACTGAGGTCAGGCAGAAAAGTATGCCAAGCGATTCTTCAAGGAGGAACGTCCTGCCTTTTCTGAACATCTTCGAGTTGGATGACGATGTAGAAGGTCATACACACTACACATTTGAGGCATACGATGGAAATTGGCTCGACTATGTTGTGATGTGCAGACGCAACCAACCGCACGATGTTTATGACATTGTAGAAGGTGGCATTGCGGATGACGATGTGTTTAACACGCTCGACCTCTACATGGCTGACCTTATCCCACGTGAGGAAGCCATAAAGCGTCTCCGCAAAAAGAAGCCCAACCGGCAGCTCTGCCTCTGCAATCAGGCACTGATTGAAAAACATCTGCATTTTGTAGAATACATAGAACTGAAGAACGATGCAAGCTAATCCAACCCTCCTCCGCATGAAGTACGGTCGCATAGTAGAGCGTTTCGCAGAACTTGCCAACATGCCGTTGGAAGACGCCCTCGCGTTCTTCTACGAATCCAAGACCTACGAGCTCATCAGCCAAGGCATCTCCTACATGCATTGCCTCAGCGACTACTATCTTGCCGACGAACTGATGATAGAATACAGAAAGAAGTAACATAAAGTCAAACAAACAATATCAGCTATTCGCCCTTTGCTCTGGCATGGACGAAACAAGATAAGAAGCACGGAAAACGGCGACTTGAAGGCTGTCATGTTTCATCGGACCCACGTTCGGAAGCAAAATGAAGTTGCGAATCGTTGCATACAAACGGATAAATCTGACTGCATAAGAATCAAGAAACACCCTTCAGCCTTCATCTTATATGCGTATATAGCTGAAAATGTGGCACGTATATAGATGAAGGGTTGGTGAAGGGTTGAAAAGCGCCCTACACCCATATATAATACTGAATATAAAATCGTTAAATACTAAAGGTGAAGGGTGAAGGGTAAATGACGATATTCGTGTCAACCAACAACGTTCTGCAATGCCCCATCCAGCCTTCCCTTATGCCTGCGTTGGTTCCAGCTTATGGAACTGGAGTTTCATCACCTGGCACCAAGACGGGGATCGGGGAGACAATTCTGCAGGATCCTTCATACATCATCTGTCCCATGCATTTTATTTCCGACAAGGAGTAAGATACCCCAAAAACGATTAGCATAATTGTCACCCACCATGAGTATTGTTCCGTAGTTTGTCGGTAGCTTAGTGCAGATGAGTAGCAATTATTTCTTGGATTATGTGAGTGATTTGGGCTCAACGTACATCCCAAAATGGGTCTGTCACGTATAGCCTGCTTTTTTCAAAAAGGCAGTCTTTTTTTCGGGAACCCCGGGGTTGCTGAGAAGGAACCGTGGGGAGGAGGGGGTAATTCCAGACACTCCTGGATTGGTTTACATACGATGGGGTGGAACTCATACCAATTACGAGAGAATAGATTGCCGTACCATATAAATAGACGGAATTATGCCCTCTCGAAGAGGAAATAACAAAAATAATGTCTAATTTTGTCCTCGAAAACAAATGATTATGGTACGACACTTACGATTTGCTCTCTTCGGGAATCCGTTTCAGTACCGGCACCTAACGCCTAACACCTAACAATAAAAACCGTACGATTTCCTTGCTATAATTTCACGTCTATCAGATTGGGGTAATGGTCTGTCAGCAGAACGGTAAAATATGGCATCAGGCAGTCAAAGACCTGCACCTTGGCTCCCTTCTGAGGATTGTAAATGAAACAATGGTCGATGGCTCCCACCTCGCGGCCGGGGCCTTTGCGGTCGCTCTTGCGTATGCCCACGCTTGCGGGGCTGCAGACATGATGTCCATTCTGATGGTCGGCATATTGCACGGCATCTTTGTAGCATGGCACGTAACCGGCATCAAGAAGCTGCTGGATGGGGATGGTTGCCTCTTCACAGTTCATGTCTCCAGCCAGGAAAATGGTGCAGTTGTATTTCGACCTGACGACCTCAGCCTCTGCCATGATGAGCCGTATTTGTGCGGCCCGAGCCATGGTACTGCCCGCCTTCATTTTGTCCCCCTGCCACCACAGATGGGTACCGATACAAGCGACCGTATCGCCAGTCTCCCTGTGCAGGAAGAATCGAGTAGGAGGTAAACACTAATCATAGGTGTTTACCTCCTACTTTCATGTTCACCGTCCTCTCACACCACCGTACGTGCCGTTCGGCATACGGCGGTTCTTTAATTACGATGCTATTAGTATAGAAAGAATATGTTTGCAGAAATTTTGGGTATGTCAACATTTCGCTCGTCTTCATCTTATCAACATTTCTTGCATA
>JAZLIY010000089.1:0-24761 GCA_045617645.1 Bacteroidaceae bacterium
GACTACAAAAGAGTCTCAAAGGTAGCAGTCATTTACTATTGCACTGCGCGATTCAGTCCTTCCCCATAGGCACACGTGCCTTAGGTACTATGACCTCTGCTGACTTCTCACGGCAAGCTTTACTCCATGGCTTTTGTAAAGATAACTCATCACCATGTCCGTGAGACCTCCTCGGATAAGGGCATTGTCTTTCCATCTTATGCCTACTTCATTTACACCAACCGCTCTGAATAGCTATTGGGCTTTGGTTTGTTGGGCAACCTTACCCACGGTCATATGCCTTATATGAAGTTTCTGTTCGTTAGACCAGATGTTTGCCGACGGCTTCCTTCAGATTCCACCTCGCGATGGACACCCTTGCCTTAGGCTATGTGATTCCCGCTATTAGGGCTCACTCGGGACTTACACCCGTTAGACAATACTCATGCCGAGCGTACCCATATGACTAACCGTCCTGCGTAGGCAGGACGGTTAGTTCATGCTATGCCTCTTTAACGTTTTTGTTCAGAAAACTCGCATTGGTAAATGTGAATGTGAATAAGTCTAAGACTCTTCAATTCTCACGGTTTTTATAAAAACCTTCATTTGACAATCTCTCATATTTTTTCAGAATAACATAAAAAATACGAATCATTCGAATTGTCTATATCAACCCATTCCGTTCAACATATTTCCCATCAAATTTTCTCTCTAACAGACCCTAGTTCATTCTAAACATTATAGGCAAATTGAAACGAGAACGTACCGTTTTGTTGCCTATATGTGCGGGTATCCATTTCGGCATCTCAGAAACAACTCGTTCTGCTTCCTTGGCCAAATTGGGGTCTGGGGTACGAACGGTGTTTATGTCAACAATAGAACCATCACAATTGACAACGAAGGCCACAACAACACGACCTTGGATACCTTGTTCCTGACATTCAATAGGGTATTTGATATGTTCGCTCAACCAATTATAGCAGGCTTCTTCACCACCTGGAAACTGTGCATTTTCCTCTGGCTCATCTACTATTTCGTCTTCATCATATTGGTTGTCATCGTTTTGTGTTTCGTCAGAATCCTCTTCTGATAAATGTTCTGTACTTGCACTATCTTCAGAGGAATTGTCTATTTTTGTCATCCAATATCCATTTCCGACACCGATACGCTTTGCTATGTTATCAACTTCTAAAGTCGTCCCTATAGATTCGTTGTCATAGATAACAACGATTTCATTACCTCTGTACTCCCATGTGCCAGCAGAATAATTGTCTTGATTGCTATGAGCGACGTTATTATCTTCAAAGATCCATATAAATTCCCCTGTAACAGTATTAACCTTCCAGGTACCAACAATCCATAAGGGGACTTGCTCCGTTTCGTCTGTACAGTATTCCGATTCACTATCATTATCCATAACACTATCTTCTGAAACAGGATCGATGTCGACCAGTTCTTCGGGTATATTATCAATTTGGAGATCTTGCTCATCAGGAATATCAACTTCAGCTGCAACCTCTATCTCCTCATTTTCATTGTTTCCGGACTTTACGGATGAAGACAAAGAAAAATATGCTACAAGACCAATAATAGAAAGGCCAAGGAGAATCGAAACTACAACAATCCTGGTTTTCCTGTTTTCCCGTTTTTCTTGCTCGTATTCTTCTCGTTTTTGTTGGGCGTATTCCTTCAGAGATCTTTCTCTGGCAAGTCTTTTCTCGTTTTCAATCCTCGCCTTTTCTTCGGCTTCCAGTTGTATTTGCTCTGGAGTTTTAGAAACGATTTGTTGAGATTCTGCGGTTGGTCTTGTGGTCTTTTCGTCAACTTTGTTACCACAATAAACACAGAACTTTGAGCCTTCTTTAAGTGGTTTTCCACAGAAAGGACAAAGGGGCACGTTCTCTAATTTTGCTCCGCAATGAGTACAAAACTTTGCGTTTATGGCAATGAAATTACCACAATGAGGACACATGGGGCTATTTCTCACATTGGTGCCGCAATATACACAGAAAGAGGAATCATTCTCAATTTGAGCGTTACAATTAGGACATGTTCTCATATGCTTTCAGAGTTTAAAAGAACAAAGTTTTCTGCCTTTTTCAAAATAGAATAAGGCAGAAAACTCGAGCTATGTTAAAAACTTATGTATATTCTTTATTTGTTTAGTGCAAATCTACATTTTTTGTGTTTACTCCTCTGTTTTTCTTCTATTACACCTAATACTATTTCTACAGCAAAGCAAATCCAAGTTATTAATGCTGCAAATTCTGATTCGCTTACAACGCAAAAATAGAAATGCACAAAAACGACAAGAACAAGTATGTTAATACAAATTATATATGCGTTACCTGAAGAGTTCATTTCTTCTTCCAATCTTCTATGTTCACGTTCTTTGTCACTTTGTGTTTCCGTTAGGTAAACAAGATTGCTTGAGCGAGATAAGTTATATACTTCAGCAATAATTTCAGAGCAGAAGCGTGCTGCAGATTTTGAGTCTAAACCAAAATCTATCGCGTATTCGTCATAAGTATATATTTGAGAAATTGCATTGTGCTCTTTATCAAATCCGACAATCTCTTGTCTGCGCGTTATTCTATGTGTGAATAATGAGAATGATTTTAGTTCCTTAAATCTTTCTAATTGAATTCGTTCTTCTTCGTTTTCTCTTTTAAACCACAAACATATGCCTAAACCATCAACATCGGCTTTTTCAAAAAATGGACGACCATCAAAATCAGTTAAAGATTTTGTGCTAACAATAACCATTATGTTATTGTTAATGTTCGTTTGGACATATTCATTTGGATTTCTCTTCTTGTATGCAAGGTGCTTGTCTAACTCTTCTTGCATACCATTAAACACATGAGCATCACTTGTGTATTCAGAAATACTATCGATATTTATTCCCGCTTCAACAAAACGTACAAGCAAACTGCCACAAAATTCACAATTGTATGTATTGGTAATGTTTGCTCCACAGTTTGGGCATATATGTTTCTCATGATGCGGTTCTGATACGGATTGATTTTTTGGTGGAATCAAGCGGGACACGAAAGGATTGACGGGATTAATCATCATTGTAGCCTTGGCACCACAAACTGAACAGAACATCTCCCCTTCATTAATTTTATTGCCGCAATTTTTACAAAACATAGTAATAGATAATTACATTTGTACATAAGTAGATAATCATTTAATAGTCATATAATTTACTATATAGATTACTACGGCAAAAGCTATGCCACGGAGGGCATAATTAAGGCATGATTTAGCCGCCTTTGGTTTTTCGCCTTTCATTACAAAATAAAGAATGATTCCAACAAGAGGAAAAAAGAAAGATACAGCATTAAGAAAGCAACCGGGTTTGTCTTCAGGGTTTTCGTTAACAACATAACTGGATTTGTTGTCATAAATCATTTTGTCAGCCATAAATGTTAAAATTTTGAATTGTTATTTATTAATATTACTAATTCCATAAACTATCGCAAAGCAGCTGCCTTCCACGAAAAGCAGCAATATTGTGAGTATCAGAAACCAATTGTTTTCAAACCCACTAGAAGCAAACAAGCCTAATACAAATTCAATGATGCCACAAAATGGGAATAGTAAAAACATAGATATCTTAAATCCATCCTTAACAGAGGATGCGGCAAGTGCATATAATAAAACGCTGTTTAGAATTAATACTGCGGTGTTAAGGCATACATTAAACAAAGGATAGTCTGTTACAATAAGCCCCATCAAAAAATTTGCCACAATACATATTGCCCCTAATATCAAAATAATCTTCTTCATATTCTTACATTATTTACATTGTTGGAGGAATCGGTGGAGGACAAGCACCAAACATGCTGACAAACTCGGGCAGAGTGCCTAGTGGACTCCATGTGGGCATTCCCTGTTTCCATGCAAGTGTTTCACGTGTAAGTTGGCCACCCTGTATATACTGACAGATAGTATTTGTGTCGTATGGTCCTTGCTGTTGTCCACCGATGGCAAGATAATAGTTTGCCATCTGAGGAAGTGGTGGAGGGGCTATCTGGGTATTCATGTTCTGTGCTGCCATCGCCCCCATTTGATTGCCCATGTTTACACCCATGCCGAGTCCCATGCCCATGTTAATCATACTGCCTGCAGAACCTTCATTAGCGGCAGCCTTGTCAAGCACATCGAAAGAACGATCCATTTGATACACATCACGGCCAACGATACGTAGTTGAGCAGCCTTATCAATAGCCTCCTTCAGTTTTCGGAAGCTTGGGTCATCTTGAGGTACATTGACAGACATGATGCTGAATGACTCCAGCTCAATACCGTATTTGTCAAAGTCCCAGGACAATTCTGCCAGCATGTACTCTGACATATCTAATAGGTGCGTGTTTATCTGCAAAACCGATATCTGATCATTTGCTATCTTCGTGGAGAGCAGATTGTTGAATCTGGACATCATCTTGCCTTTGAAATAAGCGTTGACTTTCTCGGCAGTAAAGGATGTCATGTTACCTACAAGGTTTTCAATAAACACCCTTGGATCCTTAACCTTGATACCATACTGACCGAAGGCACGCACAGGGACAATTACTCCATACTTTGGATCTTCGAGTTGGAGAGGCGTTGGTGTACCCCATTTTGAGTCGAGAATTGCAAGATTATTGATGAACCACACCTCTGCTTTGAAGGGTGATTCCTTTCCGAACGGAAGGTTTATAACTTTGTTAAGGAGCGGTATGTTCTCCGTCTTTATAGTGTATGTACCGCTGGTGAACTGATCCATCACCTTTCCACCCTTTACGAAGAAAGCTGTCTGACCAGTATAAACAACTAATTGTGTTCCTATACGCAAATCATCGGATGGGAATTTGTAAACCAATTCCTTGTCATTGACTACGCATTTTACGACATCTATTAATGCCATGTGGCTTCCTGTTGCCTATAGAAACCCGATAAGGCAATTAAGTTTTGACTCTGTTTACATACTATAACGCAAAAACGTAGGCCTCCAACTCTACCTGTCCGCCTCTGAGGTCCTGAGAAAACCCTTGTGTGTGAACTAAGTAGAGTGTCTGCCTACGCCGGTATTTTGCACGTACCTCCGGAAAAGTGTGCGTGAGGATAAAATATACCCTCGCAGCACACTCCGGGATACAC
This sequence comes from Bacteroidaceae bacterium, assembly GCA_045617645.1. Classification (GTDB taxonomy): domain Bacteria; phylum Bacteroidota; class Bacteroidia; order Bacteroidales; family Bacteroidaceae; genus Physcousia. The sequence continues at coordinate 5,128 of JAZLIY010000089.1, forward strand.
TTTTTGCATACCCGTAGCATTCACTTCTGACATTGTCCTTGACACACAATTGAAATTTCTCAGGTTTCAGAGAGCCATAGAACAAAGCATCGATGACGCTTTTACATTATGTAGTGTCCCGCCCCTCCGCGCATCTTTTTCTGATGGCACGGCGTAAGCACGACGTTGCAAAATTACACATATTTCAATAATAATGAATAGAAAACACCTAAATTTTTTTCACGGGTTGCTATTTTTGATTATAAAACGCAAAAAATCACTCTCGAAATAGCATTTTCTCATACGTTTCTTTTGCAAATTAAAACAACACATCTACTTTTCAACAAAAGAACCTACCAAGACTCTAAACGATGCTCAATTGTGCGGGTCGTTGTAAGGTCGATTTGCGGCAAGGCCGTATCAAAGATAACAAGACTAGCCTGCATCCCACAAGAGCTGCAAACGAGTCATTTTTTAGATGTATGAGCAATCATATTCCCCCCAAAAAAGGAAAAACAATATGTTTACCATGAAAATATGGGGCCAAATGGTCTTATATCTAATAAACCAGAATGGCCATAACGCAAACTTCTCCGACTGTATGTTCCCGATATAAAAGATTTGGCGATATTCATGGTAGAGAATAAGGGATTCGAAGCTATATATTTATAGATCGGGGTGTTATATGTACTTGTGCAATATTATTTGTTAGTCATTTAGTAAATCACAATACATCAATCGAGTTGTCAATGTACGTGGATGCTGTAAGCGTTCCTTACGTTCTTCTTCGTCCTTAGGAGGCTTGATATACAAATCCTCGTCTATTTCCTTATTGAAAAGATAGCGGAAACCGTTCTTTTCATAGAACTTTAGTACCTTTGGCTTGTTCTTGGCGTCAACAATAGCCAATCGGCAGCCAGTCTTGTTTTCTTCACTAAGGAACCACATCTTAATGAAGTCAAGAATCTCAGTGCCAATACCCATGCCAGCAAAGGACTCTGAGACAGCAAGACGACCGATAAGAACACCGGGAAATCGGCTCAGCATTTTCTCCCTATTGGTGAGTTCTTTCCACATCGCATTCTTTTTGGAACTGCCAAGATCCCAAATGCGAATGCTGTCATTGGAAAGTGTGAAGCAGGCAACAATCTGCTTCTCGTCCTCCTCCAAACGGAAACAATACGATTTGCCTATCCTGCGTCTGGCATAGGTCAGTGCATCCTTGCTGAAGAATTCATCCATATCGTCATCCTCTCCACAAGTGAAAGGAAGACATTCAGAAATGACATCCTCAGACAGAACGTCAAACATACATTTTTGATCAATGAAGCACATTCCCTCTTATATTCTTGCTTTACGAAGAATGTTCTTCATCATGATATAACGTGCATCTTTGGTGATGTCACGTTGAGGCCGAGCGTCAAACTCACGGTCAGTCTGCTCAATCGCCTCACGGAAGCGAACTGCATCCTCACCATATAGTGTTGGTATTGCTTTTATTGCTATTGCCATATCTTCAATTCGTTTATAGTAACTTACATAACGTGGTTCATACAAAATTTCAAACGCAAAAATATTATATTTCCTCCAAATACGCAAACTTTAACTCGCATTTAACACCTTATTTAATATATTCTTATCCTTCAATAAACAAAAACCAGATGCCATCTACAATCTGCAAGGCCAAAAAGTGACGAGTACAAAGGCCGGACAAATATACATCCAGAACGGCAAGAAGTATCTGAAGAAGTAAACTTCTCACAACACCAAGATTGTTTCCTCGCGATGTAGCACATGCTGCATCCCGAGGAAACATTTTTTCAAGTCGATTGGATTTTACTGACAACAAAACATGGTTTTTACGTTGTTTTGTACACGAAAAAGCAAAATAACAGGAAAAAATAATCTGTTTCCCATGAAAATATGAGGCCAAGTGTCACATACATCGGGGATTTTTTGTACTTTTGTGAGTACGACAAATCAAAAACATTATAACTACAAACTCACAATGAAAAAGCTATTTATTCTGTTGGCAGTAACTTGCTGCCTGAGCGTGACGGCCAAGAACGGCCCAAAGGATTCCAAGACAACCTTTGCACAGGAGGCCCTGAAACCCTACGTAGAAAGTGGACAACTGCCTGGCGCCATCAGCGTCTTCTACAAGGACGGCATCCAGGAAACATGCTGTATCGGGTATGCCGATGTGGAAAAGAAACGTCCCATAAAGATGGACAACGTGTATATGCAGTGCTCGCAGACGAAGGGATTCTGCGGAGTGACCATTGCCAAGCTGGTGGAGGACGGCAAGATTTCACTCGACGATCCCGTTTCCAAATACCTGCCCGAGTTTTCCGAACTGTGGGTTCTGGACGGCGAAAAGGATGGCATCAAGACTCTCCACAAGGCCAAGAACGTGCTGACCGTCAGGATGGTTCTGAACCACACGGGCGGTTTCCCGTTCGAAATCAGCGCCAAGCGTAGTGACGTGCGTGGAGGTGGCTGGTCGGGTGGTGCTCCCATCCGTCAGACGGCTTCCATCGCAGCTGCTTCACCCCTGTCGTTCGAACCGGGAACCGGCACTCAATACTCCAATACCGGTATCGATATAGGTGCTGCCGTGGTTGAAGCCGTAACGGGCATGAAGTGGGAGAACTACCTGAAAAAGGAAGTGCTGGATCCCCTGGGAATGAAATCTTCCTGGTTCTGGCCCACCGACAAACAGTTGAAGAAAATGGTGGAGATGTATGACACCAAGAACGGAGAGCCTGCCAAATGGCGCGAGGAAAACGGATGGGAACAGCGTCCCTACAACGACTCTCACGTATTTGCCTCTGCCGGTGCCGGCTTGTGGACAACTGCCAACGACCAGCTGAAGTTCTACAAGATGCTGATGAACCTGGGTATGGGAGAAAATGGTGTGCGCATACTGAAAGAGGAAACGGTACGCAAGATATTGGCTGTATCCACTCGTCCCGAAGGCATGGAGGGATACTCACTTGGCTTGAGTGCACCAGCTAACGACAACGAGGATGCCTGGTTCGGACACGGTGGTGCATGGGGTACCAACTGCATGGTCAACTGGCATAAGAAAGAGCTGAAACTGTGGGCCGTACAGCTGAATGGCGCCCAGCCCTGGAACGGTGACTGGAACAAGGCTGCCGAGAAATTCTTCTCTCAGACGATAGACACCTCAAACGTTGACAGCTATACGGGTCGTACGAAATAAAAGAGAGACAACTATTTCATCAAAAGGAGGAAAAATGTTTCGAAAAGTCATTCTTTGCAGTTTAATATTGGTGATATCCAATACGTTAAATGCCGAAAACCATGGCAAGATAAAAACGGTTGAAAATCCTGTACAAGTGTCATCTGTCAGTCAGATCGGTGGCTTTATAGGAGACAGGATCCAGCTGAACAGAGATGGTTTTTTGAAACATTTCCCCATTGATGAGTATGTGGATTTTGTTGTTAAACGTCAACATCACGACTGGATCTGGACAAAAGCCGAACAACACGGAAAATGGATAGAATCAACCTATCTGACGGCCATCCAGGGAGGCGATACAGCCTTGTTGGCCAAGGCCCAGAACGTACTTTATCGAATCATTGATTCCCAGGAACCAAGCGGTTACCTGGGTGCTACGGCCTTGGATTATCGTAGTGATTCCCGTCCCGTGCGAGGTATGGATGCCTACGAACTTTATTTCGTCTTCCATGCCTTTATGACGGTTTACGAGGAAACGGGTGATCAAAAAGCCCTTACGGCAGCCGAGAAACTTGCCGATTATTACCTCCGCTTTTTCGGCCCCGGGAAACTGGAATTCTGGCCATCAAAGGAACTGCGTGACCCGGAAAACAAACATCAGGTGCTTACCGGTCAGAGCGACTTTGCCGGTCATAGCGTACACTATGGATGGGAAGGAACTTTGTTGTGCGAACCTATTGCACGATTGTACCAGATTACCGGAAAGAAGAAATACCTCGATTGGAGCAAGTGGGTGGTATCTAACATTGACAAGTGGAGCGGATGGGATGCATTCTCCCGACTCGACTCCGTAGCAGATGGCACATTGGGTGTGGACAAACTGCAACCCTACGTACATTCACATACGTTCCACATGAACTTCATGGGCTTCCTGCGTCTCTATCAGATTACGGGGGACAAGTCGTACCTGCGCAAGGTAGAAGGGGCATGGAACGATATTTACCGCAGACAGATGTATATCACCGGAGGTGTCAGTGTTGCAGAACATTACGAAGGAGATTACATCAAGCCTTTGTCGGGAAACATTGTGGAAACCTGTGCTACCATGTCCTGGATGCAGCTCACACAACAATTGCTCTATTTTACGGGTAATCCCAAATATGCCGATGCCATCGAGCGGTTGATGCTGAACCATGTGTTTGCTGCACAGGATGCTCTCACGGGAATCTGCCGTTACCATACCGCACCGAACGGGGAAAAACCCTTCGGCTACTATCACGGTCCCGATTGCTGTACAGCATCCGGCCATCGAATCATATCGATGCTTCCCACGTTCTTCTACGCACAAGACAAGAACACCTTCTACATCAACCAATACGTTCCCAATACATACACAGGAACGGAACTGACTTTCACCATCGATGGAAACTATCCAGAAGCCGAAAAGTTCGAGATTAAAATAACAAAAGCAAAGACAAAAACCAAGGAACTGAAGCTGCGAATCCCAGCATGGTGCAATCAACCGTCTGTATCGGTAAATGGCGTGAAGGCAAACAATGTGGTTCCTGGTCAATACCTGACTCTTTCCGGAAAATGGAAAGAAGGAGACGTTATTTCTGTTTCTTTCCCTATGGAATTGAAATGGGTACAGCGCGAGCATCATACAGACAATCCCTCTTACCGTTTACCCGGGGGAGAAATCATGTACAAGCAGGAAGAAGCTTCCCGCATACCATTCGCCCTGACACGCGGACCACTGGTATATTGTGTGGATATGGTGTGGAACAAGCAGGTTTGCAACGATGACATCAACCTAAGTTCCGACCTTATCCTAAATACCGACAACCTGCCCACACTTTGTGAAAAGCCATACAATGCCCTGATGGGGCCTACATATCAAGCACAGGGAACAAATCTGGGACGCAAAGTGAACCTGGTTTTGACTCCCTTCTGCAACATCGGCTGGTGGTGGCGCCCCGAAGAGGAAAAACCCGCTGATTGGAGCAGGGCCTTTACCTATGCCATCTGGATGTATAACAAATAACCCCATTTTTGTATTATGACAAGCCACAATAATATTTACGGGATACGATCATTTTTTATATCCGCATTTTTGATGTTCAGTATCGTATGCTTATCCACGACAAAAAAGAACAACGTTCAACCACAACACCCAAATCCGTTTGGCAATGCCTTGGTACCCGATATGATTGCCGATGCCAGCATTCAACAAATCAACGGAACGTTCTATTGCTTCGCTACCATTGATGGGTATGGACGTGGATTGGAGACATCGGGGCCTCCAACGGTATGGAAATCGGATGATTTCGTGAATTGGCAGTTTGAAGGAACCTATTTCCCTTCGGCAAAAGAGCAAATATATTGGGCTCCCAGCAAAGTTGTTCCCTACAAGGATAAGTATTACATCTTTCCAACCATCAACGGATACATGTACCCGTCCGTGGCAGAAAAACCAGACGGCCCCTTCCGAGTGGTAAAAGGCGAGGATAAGTTTGAACGTCCATTTACCAATTCCACCTTATTAACGGAGGGAGACCGCTATGGTATCGATGCCGAAATCTTCATTGACGATGATGGTCAACGTTATATTTTCTGGTCAAAACGACATGTAGCAAAACTGAGTGAGGATATGGCCCATCTGGCGTCAGAACCGATAGAACTTCCCAGCCCTCACGACACCTATTCCGAAGGCCCCATTTTCTTCAAGAGAAACGGAATCTACTATTACCTCTATACATTGGAAGGACATGAAAAATATCAGTATGCCTATATGTATAGCAAGGTTTCTCCTATGGGACCATACGAAGTTCCGGAAAAAGATATTATTACCACCACAAACAAGTCAACAGGAGTGTATGGCCCCGGACACGGTAACGTTTTCTGTGTCGAAGGAACCGATGACTGGTACTTTGCATTTCTGGAATTCGGTAGGAGAAGTACCAACAGACAAACCTACGTGAACAAAATGGAGTTCAATGCCGATGGTACAATCAAGCCGGTTGAAGTTTCACTGGAAGGAATAGGAGCTCTCAAAAAGGTTAAGACACGGAAAGCATTACCCATCACAGCCGTCAAGGCATCCTCTGTTTGTGAGCCACAAAATATAGAACCTATTTGGGATCAAACATTTAAACGTACGGAATACTTCGATGCTGAATTTGCCGTAGATGGTGCTAACGGTTCCAGATGGATGGCAAAAGAGAATGGTCAGTTGGCATGGTTTACCATTGATCTTGGAAAAGTACGTATGGTTAAAAACAGCAACCTTTGCTTTGTACGCCCAACGGCCGGACATAGCTATGTACTGGAAACTTCCAACGATGGAAGTACGTGGAAAGTTTTGGCCGTCCATCAGGAGAAAACCGCCAAATCTCCCCAAACAGATAAAGTAAATACCCGCTGTCGTTACCTGCGAGTACGCATCACCGAAGGTGTTGCAGGCATTTGGGAATGGAAGGTAGATTAACTTTCCAAAGGTATAGAAGGAATCTGCGGATTTATTTCCAACCGTAAGACTCGCATCAGATGTTCTTTGCCATCAAAGAGAGTTGTGTCAACGGCAGTCTCACCTGTCGGTACAAATCCACATTTCTCCATTACTCGGCCCGATGCAGGATTGTCAATATAGTGGCTGCTGATAACTGAGGTGTAGTTTGCATATTGGTCTATGAAGTACCCCTCTACGAGGACTTCCCGTGTAAGAATAAGTACGTTTATCTTTTCAACATTAATTCCATTTCGTAACCATTCCATTCTTCGCCATCTATGATGTAAGAATCGTTGGTAGAAACCCTAAATCCGACAGATTTGTAGCATTCAAGGGCCACACGGTTCTCGCAGAAGACACCTAGAGTTATCTTTCTTGCGTGAAGTCTCTCCTGCGTGTAATCAATAGCAAGTTCTAAGAGTTTCTTTCCATAACCTTTGTTTCGTAATGTGTCGTCTACGATAATGAAGCAAAATCTAATAATATCCGTGTCATTGGTCGGATAACGAAGTAATATATGGCCAACTATCTTCCTATCCTCTATCATTGTCAATGGGAATTTATCTTTCCCTTGGTACTGATATCGCATCTCTTCAAGTGTGGCAGGATATCCCTTGTATCTATCTGCACTCCATAAACGAAACGTATGTTTGTCCTTACACCAACCAAGAATGATAGGTGCATCTTCTATAACGAAAGGACGTAAAAGGATTTTGTCGGTATGCATTTGTTTTTTATTTTGTCAGATATTCAAAACACAGCCTCGAAATGTCGGCAATTAATGACTCACATTTCTCAATATCACAACTGGCGTTTCTGATAAATACTGCTATAGTGTAGTGATGATTGTCAGGAAACACGACACAGGCGACATCATTTACTGCCATTATAATGCCGTTAGTAAGTATGGGGCCTGTACCAGTCTTATGGGCAATGGTCATGCCATTAAGATAACGAGGCGTTCTGTTTTGCCCTGTCTTACATTCGGTCATCGTTGCCCAAATAAACTTGTTATACTTATCTGAATTTCTGTTTTTATAGAACCAATCAAACAATTTCGCGGCAGATATTGGTGTACTCCAGTTACTGTAGCAGGCATTAGGATTTTCTACCATACTTCGCTCATCGGATGTGATTGCACAATCGGTTATTCCAATGGAACGGATGAAATCATTTGTCTCACCAACACTAACAACCCGGTCAAAAAGGATATTAGAAGCATTGTTATCACTCTCTATGAGTGAAAGTTTCATCAGTTGGGCTATGCTGTATTTGCCTCCCATTGGATTTCTGTCCCGCATGGGGCTCCATGTTTTTGGCAAGAGTTCCTTTGACGTTACATTCATCTTCTTGTTCAGGTTGAGCCGCAACGGACCACACTTATGACAAATTGCTAATGCTTGATGGAATTTTATTACGCTCAACAAAGGGAAATGCTGTTTTTCATTGATACAAAGAGTATCGCCCAAATCTGAAATCATACACACCCCGACTTCAGCAGGGAAGTGATCTATAAGGTCGCAAATCTGCAGAGATGTTTCACGAATGCCCATTACCTCTGCTCTCTGAGGAGCTGCCAACAACAGCAATAGCGAGATAATTGTTATGGTCATAATCATATTTATAACGTTTCATTCTTTTGTTTTTACATAATACCCTTCTTGAACAGCTGCAAACATAGCAAGAAATGAAGTAATCAACAATGGTAGAAGTTGTCCGAAACAAACAAAGGCAGGAATACAGATGAATAAACAGAAGCCTGTCAATTTGTTGGCGAACGTATGTAGGAATATAAATTTCCTATGAATTACCCATGCAGATATCTGATTCATAATTTTGACTACTACAATTATTCCCGCCCACATCCATAGCCACGATGGAACAATCAGAAAAGGATGCAACTTTATTGCTGAGCAAACCACAAATGCAATATCGGCATAACTGTCAAGCAACGCTCCTGTTTTTGTTTCTGCCTTAAGCTTGCGAGCAACACACCCATCAACGATGTCTGTCATTCCACAGAAAGTATAGAGGCCCCAGAACGGAGATGCTATCTTTGGTGTCACATCAAGTGTTAGCAGGCAGAATGCTCCAATTATTCTTAATGTCATTACATAGTGGGGGATTAACGATTTCATCTTTTTCAAAGGCAATATAATAGCTGAGGTTGTCAATATAGTCAGGATTGCTCAATGCCCTAATTAGAATAGTATTCTATAAATACAAACAAGGCAAGTTCAAGTACCTGCGGCAGAACTTCTTTTTGGTATATTCTATCATTCCGATTACTTCTTTATCAGCTTTATCGCAAAACGAAAATTGAGGAACACAATCATCATTCCTGATAAAAGTGCGATAGTTGTTGCTGTGTTATATACCATGTGTTCGACATGAAACTTATAGATGACATAAGTGCTGAAGGGCAGACATATCAGACTTGTAATCAGGGACGGCACATAACCGCTAAATGCCAATGACATCCCTATGTGTACTATGAGATGCAGAGAAAAGGCGATGAAAGCACCAAACCATAATGCTTGAAGTTTAAGCGGAGCATACCCCGAACAAGCCAAAGCACAAAGTAAAAGACAAAGTATGTATTCTTCAAGTGCGGCCAATGCAAAACCACGGGAAGTGCAACCTTTGTATGTGTTTAACAAATCAGGTGCTTGATGGACAAAGAAAGACGTGTTTCTACTCGCCCATAATGGGAAACCTATTATCTCCTCCAATTCATGAAAAGCGAAGAGAATAGGGAAAAGCAATATGTATGTTTCGTTACTCATTAATCCGTATTCTTTTTACGTTTGCGAAAAGCAAACACACCGTCAAGGCAAAGATTACCCAAGCGAAAGGGTTATGACACATGTAGCAAACAGCTAGCACACCGTCTATATTCAAAATGACAAGAGCCAATATGTATGGTTTGCGAACAAATGGATATTCTGCAACCTTCTCTGACAATGTGTACATGATACTTCCACCTAATATGAGTAATGCGCCACACATAATACTGAAGTATTTAAATGCATCTTGCGAACCATCTGGAAGATGAGCCAGTTTGCCGGCAATTAAAGGGGTAAATGTTGCTACAATGTGTAACATGCCCATGAGCATCACGCCAAAGGACAATACTTTTGTAATATTTTGTCTGTTTAATCTCATTTTTGTCGAACTATTCATTAAACGAACTGATTTCTATCAGGTTGCCATCGGGGTCTGCAACATAGCAAGTGCGTTGTCCCCAAGACTCGGTTGTGGGTTCAAAGATAGGTTTTGCACCCATGCCCACAGCTCGCGCATATTCCATATCCACATCTGCAAAGGTTGGGACGTCAAAGGAACACTCCATTGTGCCGTTGATGTTTGACGGATAGGTGAGCTTTTGCGAAATCATTTGCTCGAAGTCCGTTCGAGGGAACATGATGAGCCGCATCCCATCAAGTGTCATCTCTACGTTTGGCTCTATACCATCCCACTCTGTCTGGAATCCGAACACATCGCGATAGAATGCCACCATCTTAGCATTGTCGGTGGTCAATAGTCCTATTGTGTTAAATCTAAATCTGTTCATTTTCTTTTACAGTTCGTCTCTTTAACATTACCAATTCTGCATCTGCACCATCCTATAGCAATAGACGCAATAGTCCTCATTCTTACTACCATCGGCATTCGTGCCTAGAATCTCTTCGACGAGCGGCATTCCGCAGCTCTGACAAAATTTCTTTTCTTCCATAATTATTTTATGAACTGGATGCAAAGATACATACAACCCAACAAATATGGTTGTAAAAAATGGACATCCTTGTTAAATGTTTGCAATAATGTCCATTCGTTGATATTATCAGATTAAATTTTCCACCTTTATCTTTTTCTTCATCAACCCACTGAAGTGCTGACTGAAGGTTTCGGTGAGTCTTGTCCCAGATTCTATGAGTTCCGATGGGGAATAGCCACAGATGTCGCGGAAATCGGAAATCATGTGAGCGAGATCGTAATAGCCGCATTGCCAGGCAATGGTCTTTCTGTTACCTGATGAATTCGATGCTTCACGCTGTAACATCAAGAGCGCCCTGTGAAATCGCAGAAGGCGCAGATACGACTTGGGGTTCATCCCCACATATTTACTGAAGACACGTGTAAACTGTTTCTGACTCAGACAAGCCATGGAGGCAAGGTCGGCAGACGTGGGTTGATGGTTGAGAGCCGAGGAGTGGTTGATGTCTTCGAACACATCACTAAGTCGCTCGATGTTCACATCACCCTCCGGGAACTCGGACAGCCGTTTCAGGAAAAAATCGTCAAGCAACACTACACGTTTTTCTACTGTATCTACCTCATAAATACGTTTGTTCAATTCAACAAACTCCTCGTCATGTAATTCCTCGGGCGATGCATAGAAGGTACTCATTTCTGTACGGAAAAAGACGCGCGAGCAAAATGGTATGAACTCAACACCGAAGACGTCAAATCGCCCCTCATCTGATAGAATGCCAACCGTCTGCATGTTCTGATGAAACAGAATGGTACGATAGTACCTCTCTCCACAATCCAATCCGACTGATTGTGAAAGATAGAAATGCAGACTTGCAGCACCATTTGAGAATACCTTTTGCACCCCCCTAGCAGTGCAATATGCCGTCAGCATCCAGTAATTCCGTATAAACGGGCGAAGCGATTCGTGACAAGGAATAGGTTTGAATTCCATTTATTTCTTATACGGTACATAATAAAGGTGACCACCAACCCCCCCCATACAGATAAAGTAAACCCCACTGCCGGTATCTACAAGTACGCATCACCGAAGGTGTTGCAGGCATTTGGGGATGAAAGGTAGATTAAGACTTTGCCCTATTCAAAACAACCTGTACTCAGGTAGCGTTCGCCTGTGTCAGGTAAGAGTACTACGATACGTTTTCCCTGAAATTCCGGACGCTTGGCAAGAAGTAATGCAGCATAGGCAGCTGCACCACTGGAAATGCCGACAAGGAGCCCTTCTGTGGCAGCAAGTTCTCTTGCTGTATTGATAGCATCTTCATCACTTACCATAAACACCTCATCCACTAATGTGTGATCGTATGTCTTTGGAATAAACCCTCCACCTATGCCCTGAATGGCATGAGGACCTGGTTTACCACCATTCAATACAGGACTTGAAGCGGGTTCCATACCGGCAATAAAGATATTCGGATTGTGTTTACGGAGAGCACGTGCCGTTCCGCACAATGTACCGCCCGTTCCTACACCAGCAACAAAAGCATCTACCTGTCCTTCCGTATCTTGCCATATTTCCTCGCCTGTAGTCAGCTCGTGCGTTTCGGGATTTGCTGGATTGATGAATTGCCCCATGACGAGGGAATCGGGTGTAGATTTCTGAATACGCTCGGATTCCGCAATAGCCCCTGACATACCTTGTGCCCCTGGCGTAAGAACCAATTCGGCACCTGAGGCACGAAGCAAACGCTGGCGCTCAAGGCTCATGTTATCGGGCATGACGATAATGCAACGATAGCCTTTCACACGACTCACCCATGCCAATCCCACTCCTGTGTTGCCACTCGTTGGTTCGATGATAACACTACCTGGGCATAATACCCCTTTCTCTTCTGCATCCTGAATCATGTGAAGTGCCACACGGTCTTTTACACTTCCTCCCGGATTGAAATACTCTATTTTAGCTACGATTTGTGCCTGTATTCCTTTCGTTGCAACCCATCGTTGCAAATCCAATAAGGGAGTATGGCCTACGAGTTGAGTTAAATCTTTGTAAATCATCTTTTTCTCATTACACTGTTTACGACTCTTATACTACTCACCAGCTTACCTGTACTTGTATATATATCTACGTTCCATACATGACTGCTTCTGCCCAAATGAACAGGCAAACAAACGGCACGAACCGTATCTCCCTCATGTGCCGAAGAAACATGGTTGCCACTTACCTGCATTCCTACAACGGTTTCATCTGGTTGGCATGCAATCATAGAACCAAGGCCTGCCACCGTTTCCGCCAAAGCCAAGGTTGCACCACCATGCAAAATACCGAAAGGCTGACGCGTACGGTGATCAACAGGCATCGTAGCCTCTACACGTTCTGCACTGGCAAAAGTGTACTGAATGCCCAAATTTCCCATTAAAGTACTTGTACTCTGTGCATTCAGGGCATCAATGGGAACCTCGCTCACATGCGCCTCTGCCATAAAGGCTTTTTCTATGGCCACGGCTGCTCCATCCTGATCATTGGACAAGGTCGTAAAATCTGCACATCTACGGACACTTTCTGTAGCATTTCCCATGGCAACACCGGTTCCTGCCATCTGCAACATATTGACATCCGCTTCTCCATCACCTATCGCAAGTACCTCATCCATTCCAATGCCCAATTTTTGCACCAAGGCACTCATGGCATACCCCTTTCCCACCTGATATCCTACAACTTCCAGATAGTATGGGTTACTGTGAATGGTATCCATTACTCCGCTCAGATGACTCTGCATGTGCTCTTCGAAACCAGAGATTACCTGTTCATCATCATGAACAAGGATGATTTCAGCAGGCCATGACTCCATTCCATCAGAGATATTTTCCACCTGACGGAGTTGCATTCCATTCATCTGAGCCTCATCAATAACATGCCGATTGCTGATATCCGTACTTACGACCTCATTACCATCATAGTATGCCATCGTCATACCCAGTTTTCCAGCTTTCTTTTCCAGATAGGGTACCATCTGAGGGTCGATACTTCGATCAAAGATTACTTCATTAGAACGTGCACTTATTACCTGACTGCCATTGTAGGATATTATATATCCGTCATATACAGCTAAATCAAGTTCTGCAACAAGAGGCATTATCCCATAGGTCGGACGACCGGATGCCAAGGCTACATGAACCCCCATCTGCTGAACTTTACGCAAGGTAGCAACCGTGTGTTTACTGATTTTTCGTTCGGAATTCAACAGAGTTCCATCTACATCAAGTACCAATAACTTATATTTCATACTATCTATTATTTACAAATGATTCTACATATCTCGTCCTGAAAATCCCTGCCAACAGACATTTTTTCCACACCTTGATTCATAATGCTGAATACAAGTAGATGACCATTGGCAGATTCTGCATAACCGCTCAATGTGGAAATACCACTCAACGAACCTGTTTTTGCATGTACTCTGCCAAATGCAGCACTTTCCTTCATTCTTTTTTCCAACGTACCGTCTATTCCTGCTATCGGCAAGGAAGGATAGAGATGCATACGAATGGGCTCATTTAAATATGCATGTTTCAGGAAGGTTGCCAACAAAATAGGAGAAGCATAATTATATAGGGAAAGCCCGCTTCCATCTGCTATGCAATACCTTTCGGGTTGCAAACCCATATGCGAAATCAGGGCTTCTACCAAGGGTACTGCCTGTTTTCTACCTGCTGCCTTTTGTCCACTTCGTGTGGCCAGTTGATAGAACATACTCTCTGCAAAAATATTTTCACTATCCTTCATCATAGGTATAAGTACCTGATCCATAGAGTGTATGATTTTCCCTATACTGCTGGCTGTTGACGGACAAACCTGGAAAGAAACCCCTTTATTGGACAATCCCACGCCTATATTACGTAATGCACCGACCCAATGAACGGAAAATTCATCTTTTCCATCTACTGTCAGAGCAGACAATGGTCCATAGTCATCGTCCCAGCACCATCCCCATCCATATTGCAAGTCATCCTTCATGCTCACATCCATATACAGATGACCGGAAATTTTGGAAATGCCAGAGGATTTCAGCATTTCTGCCAGCTTCCTTACATCACCTTTGGAAAGCAGAGGATCCATAGTACCCACAACATACACATCACCGGAAAGAGTCCCCTGAGAGACTGTTCCCGTAATGCGCAAATCTGTTACGAACTGATAGTCAACACCCAGATATTCCAAGGATGAAATACTGGTTATCAATTTCTGACATGATGCAGGACGAAGGCGCTGATTCTCATTCAGGGCATAAATAGGCCTGTCCGATGTAAGGTCATAGATATACAAACCCGCTTGTGACGTAGTCATGATACCGCTATTACAGATAGAATCCAGGGCATACTGTATTTCACCCTCCCATGTTCCGCGGCCATAAAATTCAACAGAAGACAGGCTTTTATATTTTTCTACTACTACCTGTTGTTGTTGAACGGGTTTCTCTTCTGATGCTGGTACTACAGGTGATGCGACCGGAACGACAGTCTGAACAGGAACCACCACTTGAGGATTCCCATATCCTGCTATTTGTCTTTGGCTGCGGCAAGAAGAGAAAAATGCCACATACAGCAACGCACCTGCTACGTATTTGATGTTTTTACCTTTCCACATACAATATTATTTGTCTTCATAGTGCAAAGTTAATTAAAAAAACAACAATAAAAGACTATTATGATACAACGAAACAACTTTTTCCGTAATTTTGTCCGGGAATAACATAAAAGAACAAGGAAAGCTATGATAAGGAAATTTGATTTTCTGATTATCGGCAGTGGTGTTGCAGGAATGAGCTATGCTTTGAAAGTTGCAGATTCCGGCAAGGGAAAAGTAGCACTCGTATGCAAGACAACACTTGAAGAAGCCAATACAGCGAAAGCCCAAGGAGGTATAGCATCAGTTACCAACCTTTTGGTGGACAATTTCGAAAAACACATAGAAGATACCATGATTGCCGGGGATTACATCAGTGATCCCGATGCCGTGAAGCAAGTTGTGAAAAATGCTCCACAAGGAATACTTGACTTGGTAAAGTGGGGTGTTCACTTCGACAAAAAAGAAGACGGAACATTTGATTTACATCGAGAAGGCGGACATTCCGAATTCCGAATACTCCATCATGCCGATGATACAGGAGCCGAAATTCAACGAGGGCTGATGGAAGCCGTACGGAATAATCCCAATATTGAGATTTTGGAAAACCACTTTGCCGTAGAAATCATCACACAGCATCATCTGGGTATCCGTGTCACCCGCAGAACACCCGACATAGAATGTTACGGTGCCTATATTCTGAATCCCGAAACAGGCAAAGTAGATACGTATCTGAGCAAGGTAACCTTGATGGCAACAGGCGGCACAGGAGCTATTTACGCCACAACATCCAACCCTAACATTGCTACTGGCGACGGCATAGCCATGGTTTACCGTGCAAAAGGCAAGGTTAAAGACATGGAGTTTGTACAATTCCATCCAACCGTACTCTACAATCCGAAGGAAACACACCCAGCCTACCTTATTACGGAAGCCATGCGCGGATATGGTGGCATTCTGCGTTTGCCGAATGGAGAAGAATTCATGCACAAGTACGATGAACGGCTTTCCTTGGCACCCAGAGATATTGTGGCACGTGCCATCGACCGTGAAATGAAGATTCACGGTTTGGATCATGTATGCCTGGATGTTACTCACAAGGATCCAGAAGAAACAAAGCATCATTTTCCGAATATCTATGCCAAGTGTCTGAGTATAGGTATCGACATTACAAAGGAATACATTCCGGTAGCACCCAGTGCCCACTATATGTGCGGAGGCATTTCTGTTAATCTGGATGGCCAAAGCAGTATTCAAAGACTTTATGCAGTAGGGGAGTGTTCATGTACCGGACTTCACGGAGGAAACCGTCTGGCAAGTAACTCATTGATAGAAGCTGTCGTATATGCCGATGCAGCTGCCAAACATTCTATCGAAACCATTGATCAGTACGATTTCAACGACAAGGTTCCTGAATGGAATGACGAAGGTACCATGAGCAATGAAGAAAAGGTACTGATTGCCCAGGATGTAAAGGAAGTAAATCAGATTATGTCCATCTATGTGGGTATTGTTCGAAGTGACTTGCGACTGCATCGTGCATGGGAACGACTGGATCTTCTATACGAGGAAACGGAACATTTGTTCAAACGCGTGAAACCAACCAAAGACATTTGCGAGCTCAGAAATATGATAAACGTTGGTTACCTGATTACCAGACAAGCTATTGAGCGTAAGGAAAGCCGTGGATTACACTATACTATCGACTATCCAAAACACGCATACGATAAAAAGTGAAGAATAGAATATTCGGAATACTGTTGATTATGGAGAGCAATTTCCTATTGCTCACCGCTCTTGTTGCATTCTTTTATGGTGAGGAAGATTGGAAAATTTTCCTTTGTACTACCATACTTTGCTTTTTTATTGGCCTTTTCTGCAAGTGGATAGGCAAGAAAAGAGAAAATGAAAGGTTTACAAGAGCCGACAGTTTCCTTATTGTTTCTCTTTCCTGGATAGTTTTTTCTATCATTGGATGCATTCCTTTCATATTCCTTACCCCATTGGATATTTCCAGCTCATTCTTCGAGACAATGAGTGGCTTTACTACCACGGGTGCTACGGTTATCAGCGACATAGATGGCCTTTCACATGCCATTAAGTTCTGGAGAAGCGTGATGCATTGGATGGGAGGACTGGGTATTGTTGTCTTTTCGTTTGCTCTTATTCCTGTTTACGAAATGAAAAACAGCAATATCTATTCTGCCGAAGTATCAGGAATAGGATTGGACAAAGTAAGACCTAAGATTGGTGATACAGCACGCAGGATGCTTTTTATCTACCTGTTTTTTACCGTTATCTGTGCATTCATGTATTGGATAGGTCCTATGGAGGGATTTGATGCTATATGTCATGCTATGTCCACCATAGCCACGGGTGGATTCAGTACCCATACGGCCAGCATAGCCTATTTTCATTCTCAATATATTGAATATGTTGCCATATTCTTTATGTTGCTTTCCAGCGTCAATTTTTCACTTTATTATTATCTTACCATACGTAATACTTCCATTCTTTTCAAGAACGAAGAACTAAGGACATTCTTCAAGATAGTAGGATTCTTTACTATAGTTTTTATTCTTCTTTTCTATTTTGTACCAACAAAGAACGGAATAGCAGGAAAATTACCACAAGGGATAGAAGAAACTTTCCGTACTGCCCTTTTCCACGTTTCAGCTATCATAAGTAGTACAGGATTTTCAGCACAAAAATTTGATTACGTAGCATGGGGATCCTGTTTTTGGATGCCCACTGTATTTATTATGGCTATAGGAGCATGTGCAGGTAGTACGGCAGGTGGAATAAAAATAATTAGACTACTTATATGTATAAAAAATGTTTTCAATGAATTTTTCTTGCAACTTCATCCGAGAGCCGTTTTAGGTGTTAGGATAAATGGTCATATTATAACAGAAGAAAGGGTACGACGAACCTTGTCCTTCATCTTCCTTTATTGCGTTTTGGTAGTCATAGGAACAATTTTCTTTACTCTGTTAGGAAGCGACATAGATACCGGAATAGGAAGTAGTATCAGTATGTTAAGTAATATAGGACCTGCAACAGGAATGACAGGACCAGCCAGTAATTTTTCTGGTGTTCCTGCTGTCGGAAAGTGGTTTATGAGCTTTTATATGCTTATTGGCCGTTTAGAGATCTTTACCGTATTATTCTTATTCTTCCCTAGTTTCTGGAAGGAGAAAAAATAAACTTTTTATATGAAAAGAACCTTTTTCATATTTAGCTTTTCTTTCTTCTTCCTAACCGTATATGCACAATTGGAAGATGTGGATGATATTGAATTACTCCCACACGAACCTGTTTCATATAAACTAAAATTACAACGTTTTCGCTATCCTAAACCAATTATAGAAGGAAACGATACTATGTGGTGTTACCTGCTGCCTGAATTACCCGTTTATCCACCGCTTAAATTCAAAAGTCAAAAGCAAATAAGAGAATTTAACCGACTGGTATATAACATAAAAAAAGTATTACCCATTGCACAGCAAGTTCATTATATAATAGATGAAACTTATCTTATATTGGAACAATTACCTGATAAAAAATCAAAAGAAGAACATATTAAAGCCATAGAACATGATATAAAGGAACAATATACACCCGAAATGAAGAAATTAACCTATTCTCAGGGAAAATTACTCATAAAACTTATAGACAGAGAATGTAATCAATCATCATACGAAATAGTTAAAGCATTCTTTGGACCAGCAAAAGCCACCTTCTACCAAGTTTTTGCATGGACATTTAAGGCAAGTTTGAAAAAGGAATATCAACCAGAAGATGATGACAAACTTATTGAACGAATAGTTTGTCAGATAGAAACTGGGCAGCTATAGACCATATTACTATTCCGGCAGTTACAGATACATTCATACTGTGTTTTGTACCAAATTGAGGTATTTCTATACATCCATCACACATATTTACAACATCCTGCTGTACACCTTTCACCTCATTTCCCATTATTATAGCATATTTCTTACCTTTTTCTACCTTGAAATCCTGTAGCATCGTACTTCCTTCACATTGTTCTATTGAAAGTACGGTATAACCCATTTCATGCAAGTAATTAACGCTATCTACCGTGTTTTTTAAATATCTCCATTCTACGCTCTCTTCTGCTCCAAGTGCCGTTTTATGAATTTCCTGATTAGGAGGACAAGCTGTTATGCCACATAAATGTACACCTTCCAGACGAAAGGCATCACTTGTCCTGAATATAGATCCTACATTATACAAACTTCTTACGTGATCCAATACTATAACCAATGGTAACTTTGCAGCTGAATGAAATTCATCTACACTCATACGCCCCATTTCAGTAACTTTCAGTTTTCTCATAAACATACCCTTATTTAGTTATTCACAAAGTTAATAAAAACCGTTCATAACTCATATAAAAGTGGTTGAAAAATATGGTATAAGAAATGTAATTTCTAACTTTCAACATATTTGTATCAATTATAAATAGCTAATAAATATTATTTCAACATAATTTTTGGTAGTTATATTCTTTCTATTCTTCATAAAATTATTAACTTTGCAGTTATTAACAAATGTTTATAATCATACTATTA
>JAZLIY010000090.1:0-3416 GCA_045617645.1 Bacteroidaceae bacterium
ACCCTCTCCTTCACCTTCGATGACATGGCCATCGTCCAAAAGATGAAAGAGATTGTCCCTGAGTACAAATCTCGTAATTCAAAGTACGAGATTCTGGACAAATGACAATCTCTTGAATCGAAAAGATGAAGGTTGCGAGTAAGCGAGCGTAGAGCCAAACTTGTTTGAGCTTTACCGAGCGAGAGCAAGCTCGACCAGAGGTCAAGGAGATTGTCCCTGAGTACAAATCTCGTAATTCAAAGTACGAGATTCTGGACAACTAACGATTTCTGTAATGTGATGATTGATGCGTCTGGAGGACGCTACAGCCTCAAAGAGGCGGTCAAGAACCGGGTACATCGAGCATAGCGAGGATGTGCTCGGACCGCCCCAATCCCCATGTCTCTCGTCTGGAGGACGATACCTCGGACGTATGCAAGGTAGCGACTTCCAGTCGCGCTTGGCGATTATCGATTATCGCATCAGCCCTGAAATATTCCAGCATATTCGCTGATAGGATCAAAGCAAGGACAAGCCTTGTGGCAGAACGTGTTGTGACCGACAATCAACGCACGAGGATAACGGTCATGCAGACGCTTCAGTAAGGCATGGAGCGAAGCCCGCTGCTCAGGTGTCCGAGTATCAAGGGGACGGCAGCCGTCCGCAGATAGTCCCCCGATATAGCATACACCGATGCTGTGGCGGTTATGGTCCTTGCAGTGAGCCCCGACCAGGGCTTCCGGCCTGCCCTTTTCGATACTACCGTCCAGACGGACGACATAATGATACCCTATCTGGCTCCAGCCCCGTTGGCGGTGCCACCGGTCAATGTCCAAGGCACTGTAGTCCACGCCCGCAGGCGTGGCACTACAATGAACGATAATAAGAGTTATGGAACGCATGATTACATACACGAGGTTGTGCCAAGAGCCGTAGCGATGGCCGTGAGAATACTGATGAGGATCTGTACGATCCATTTAATTGTTTCTTTTTTCATTGCTGTTTTATTTTAAAATTTTCAAGTAGATCAAAATACTTTCGAAGATATGATGGCTGCACGATGTGCATCCATTGATGCCGCTTTGCTTGTCAAAGAATTATGAATTGACTTAGCTTCCCATTGGCAGATCATCATTCCCGCCTCCGCCAGAGCCACTCCCCGATCCTGAGCCGCCACCAGGGTTTTCTTCAGGGTTTTCTTCATCTTCCTCGCCGGCTCCACCGCCAGCTGTCAGGTGACGGGTAACCTTGCGGTAGTACTTCTCGCCATCCTCGTTTTCACCCGCGATGTCATAGACACCGTCGAACTCCAGATCCACGTTCTCCACCTCGGTCTTCAGCTGGGTGCAAGGAAGGAAGCGCACGTTGAGCTTGTTGAGCTGGACGATACCCGCCTTGTTGACATCCGTCTCGCTGATGCCGCTGCTGGAAAGCGAGAAGATGCCGAGGTTGGGAAACTCCACCGAGTGCCCGTTGAGGAGGAAGTTCTCGATGCACTGCGACAGAGCGACCATGGAAGCACTAAGGTAAGCCTTAGGCACAATGGAGTTGGCTGCACAATAGTTGATGATGTCGTTACTGTTCATGGTGGTGTAACGAACGGGGCACAGAACGTATGCGTAGGATTTAACGCCGCTCTTGTCTTTGTTGAAGACCGTCTGCTGTTGAGCTTTTACAACAATTTTTCCCATGATGATAAATTTTTTATGGGTTCAATATCCAGTACGGAGGGAATTACCCCGACCCCTCCTGGTCGGTTTAATCAGAAAAATGGCGGCTGAGTTCCTTGCACGGCAGGAAATTCACCTTCAGACATTTGACCGCCTGTTGTCCAGCTTCGGACATCTTGTCAGTGGTCTTGGCACGAGCCGACAGTTTGAAGAGTCCCATAAAGGGCACATCCACGATATGTCCGCGCCCGATGTTCTGGGCGATCATCTGCTGGGTAGCTTCCAGTACAGCCAGGGTGTAAACAATCGGAATGCCATACAGGTCGCGTATCTGGTCCATGAATTCACGTTTGCCGATACGGGTTCCATGCTCCACGCGGGTATAGTAGCGCAGTCCCCGGCTGCCATCGGTGTTTCGAACGACACGTTCTGTCACTTTGATTTTGGGTTTCATTTTAATATAGGATTAAAAGTTTAAAGAGTTTCGAGATAATAATCCGGCAAGCTGCCGTCGCCATTGCCATCGCCTTTGCAGAAAGCCACAGGGCTTCGTTGATCAAAGCCATCACTTGTTACCTGCATACAGAGCTGTGAATGGTTGCATCGCTTCTCCTCGTAGCAGTCGTTGAGTGCTTCGAAGGCAGGTAGGCAGTCCTTCAGCATGCCATCGTCCTCATCCAACCGGCATCCGATCAGGATGCTGCCCTTGGTCTGACAGGCCGTTGCCTGAGTCTTGGCGAGGAAACAGAGACGTATGTTCTTGAATCCCCTGACATCAGCCACACGCAGACACTTGTAACGCAGGGCAGCATCATACTCCATCTTCAGCGGATAGATGCCATCGGGGATGGCGGTGTTCCCCACCACGGCACGCTCCCCAGATGGACGAAAGGGAGGCTCGAGAGTATAGCAGATCCGCATGCCCAGCTCGTCACATAGTTCACCTATCGTGCAATCGGCATAGAACCCGGTTCGCCGGAGGAACAGATTCGGAATACGGTCATAATGTTTCATACAGCCAGAGATATTATCTTTATGGAACGCGCGTACACGTCGTTTCCCAGCATCATCTCCCCGTTCTTCTCGAAGCCGAAGACACGGTTCACATACTCACACTCCACGATGGTAGGACTACCAGCAAAGGGAGCCCAGTTGACAAGGTCGCCACAGCAGTTGACCGCCACCTCCCGATGATAAGGGCTGTCGGCAACCTCCCGGATGTGCAGGGTAACACGCGGAACTGTGGTGCCGTTTTTCTTCACGATAAACGTTGGTGCCGTAGCATTTACGATCACGCCTTTGATTGTTTCATTCATAATACATTCTTATATATAGTTAATAAATCCAGTACGTTTCGCATTAAGCGTCACTATTGACCATACCAACAAAAAGTATTCAAAACAGGGCGTGGAAGTTAGGAGGAACTTGATGCCCGACATCCTCCTCACATCCCAACGAAGACACCATGTCTTAGACCATAAAAAAAGGAAATATAGCCCACCGGACATCCTGTCACACGACTGACAAGAACAAGGGCAATCGGACAAAATGTCACACCATGGATATAAATGCTAAAGGTAACCTGGGAACAGGGAACTCATTTACTGAAATAAGAATTGAGAAAGGCGGGCGCAACCGACAAACCCTGTGGGGAGGGTGTACGGATGCTAACCCAAAACTGTTGCCAAACGATACATGAAGAATGGTATGTCTCTGACTCCTTTCACTTGTGCTCGGAAGCATTTGATCTTTGAGTTCAGCGATTCT
>JAZLIY010000091.1:0-5217 GCA_045617645.1 Bacteroidaceae bacterium
CCAAAAATGCACAAATCGCTATAGATAAGTAATTTGGGATTTTGGCACGATTTTTGTAGGGTAATTTAGTATAGAACGTCGAACGTTAAAAATTCTTAAAAGGTAAGATATGATACGTCACAACCTAAAAACCGCATTGCGCAACCTGTGGAAATACAGGGTGCAGACCCTCATCAGCATCGTGTCGCTGGCAGTGGGACTGGTGGCCGTGGCCACCGCCCATACATTTATGCGAAATTTTACACCACCACCCATCTGCCAAGAACCCTACTACGAACGGTGCTACCAAGTATTTCCCGAACTTCGGCACAAGAACGAACAAAAAAACACCAAGGCAAAAGAACTCTATCGGGCCCTCACGAGTAACGGAGGAGTAAAGTGTGCCGAAGGTGTCCATGTCCCTCATATGGGAACTCACATACCAGAAATAATCTTCCACAAGCAGGATTCCACCGAAAGACATTTGGCCACCATTGCCCAATATATAGATGCCGGTTATCTCCATTATCGTGGAATCCGTTCTGTCATCACGGGAGAGAAAATTCCCGTACTGAAAAAAGGAGAGGCGATCATCTGCCAGGACTGCGCGAACAAGGTTTTTGGCAAAGAGAATCCCATAGGAATGTCCTTCAACTTGAATGGTGAGGAAGAGACACAGGTGATAAAGGATGTCATACCATCCTCCTTGTATTGTAGTATTTTCGTCAATGCAGAGGGGCTGGACAAATACAACAGACAGGTTATTTTTCTGAATGAGGAATCTTCTATGTTTGAGGTTGTATTGCGGGAAGGAGCTACCCGGGAACAACTGGAAAAGGAACTGAACGAGCGGTTGGAGCCCTTAGATATCACAGTAAACGTAGAGCTTCTGAAAAAAAGCATCGAGGACGAGAGACTTCACGGCATCCTGAAAATGCGGGTCATCCTGTACCTGATAGCCGGTATGCTGCTGTTGGCTGCCGTCATCGGATTCCTGCGCATGCAGGTGCAACTGTACTGGATGCGCCGCAGGGAACTGCTGCTGCGCATGACCAACGGTGCCACCTGGGGGCGACTGTACGGAATGCTGTTGACGGAAACAGGCCTCGTGGTTGGGTGCAGTTTCCTGTTGGCCGTGTGGCTTTATGGCTGGCTGAGTGCCTTCGTCGTCTCACATCCGCGTATCTCAATGATAATAACTGATTATCGGTCATCCCAGTTCATTACTTCCCTGTACGACATCCCCTGCATTTCTCTGTTGCTGTTCATCGTGTGTGCCGTGGTGACAGGCATTGCCCTCCTGCGCGTCTGCCGGAACAAGCAAAGTTTTTCTGCCGGTATGCAACAAAGTCACAACCATGTGTTCCGCAACGTGATGATAGGCATCCAGCTGACCATCTGTATGCTGTTCGTATGCGGTACGCTGGAATTGTCCCAAGTAAGCAAGACGATTCACCAGTTACAGCTGATTCCCAGGAATGACAACTTTTACAAGAAATGCCTATTTGTGGAGGGTAATTTATTCAACGATGATGACAGGGTGACTTTCTCCGCAGAACTGAAAAAGATTTCAGAATTCGGACAGATTATCCCATACGAAAATGATTTAATACCCATCAAAGAAAAAAGAGAATGGATAGAAAGCCTGCCGAAGGATGATCCACGGAGGGACGTTTACACTAACACATATACGATGCCGGACACAACCCTCCTGGCTTTCTACCAGATGCACATCCGCTGGCTACATGGGGATGCGGACAGGAGTCATTGTGTTCTGCTGAGTGATTCACTCATGAAAGAATTCGAAGAGATAGGCATCTGTCAAGACGGAACACTCAGGACAGAAGAATACCGCTGCTATGGAGATGAAGGATGGCATAACAAAGAAACCGCATACCCCATCGCCGGAACCGTGAGCCACATGCCATATTGCCTTTTGAAATGGCAAAGTAAATTTATGATACGACTGGATACAAGTATAGACTGGTGGAACGAAGCCATCATCGTGCCGAAAAAGGGAAAATACCAGAGACTGAAGGACAAGACGGAAGAACTGGTACAGACGCTTCATACGGAAGACGTGGAGATTCCGGTCTATAATCTACGACAAAGGCGGTCTGACCTGGAATCATTCGAGGCCATAGAGGCCGGAGTCCACATTCTCTGCATCGTATGCCTCATCATCTGCGCTATGAGCATATACAGCAGCATCTCCCTCGATACCAGGACACGGCGCAAGGAGATGGCCATCCGCAAGGTGAACGGAGCACAAAGGGGCGACATTGCCCTGTTGTTCGGACGGCTCTATATCATACTGCTGGCCGTGGGTACACTCGTGACCGTTCCGACAGCCCTGTTCTTCAACGATACGGTTTTCACTAATATGGTAGAAAAAGTACCTTCTCCCGTCCTGCCCATCCTATGCGGAAGCCTGCTCACCTACCTTCTGGTCCTGTGCATCGTGGGATGGCACATCCTGCACATAGCACGGGTGAACCCCGTGGAATACATCGCCAAGGAATGATGAAATGTAAAGAATTTTCGAACCCATCAGATGGGTTTCATGCGGGTCTGCAGAACCCCTGTTTTACCGAGTGCACAACACCTTATACGCAGAGTGCACTCTGGATATGTGAGAGAGTGCACTCTGTCTATGTCCCAGAGTGCACTCTGTCAAGAAGGCCCTTTTTTGGGCATTTTTTGGCCCTCAGCAGGCCTCGGCATACAGGTTTTGAAAGAATAAAAATATTTCATCTGTCCTTTCGCTGTCCGGGAAAGCATGGAAAAGTATGTCAAGCTGTTTCCGAGTATGCGACTAATAGAACGTTTTCCCGTTCCGCGTGTAGGCTATAATAGAAAAGGAACTGAACAAAAAATAATATAAGAATGAAAACAATAAGAAACATTGCATCAACCCTGTTTACTGCATTCGCCGCATTGGGCTTTATCTCTTGTACGGGTAACGGAAGCCTATCATCTATGATGGGCAATCCGGAGATTGTGAAAATTGACATGGATGCGGAAGAAAAAGTCGTGAATCTTTCCGAGCTGACGGACAGCATTGTCTTTGTTTCATTGGAAACAAACGAGACAAGTCAATTTGGTAATATGGACAAGTTGATAATAGACGAGGAACGTTTCATAATTGTTGACAAAGATGTGTCTTCTGCAGTATATGTATTTGATTCAGAGGGACATTTTTGCAATAAGATCGGAAGTAAGGGAAAAGCTGGAAATGAATACGTAAATTTGACGGATGCAACTGTTGGTAATGGTAATGTATATATATATGATGCATATTCCAAGAAAATCGTTTGCTATGCCATGGATGGCACGTACAAAGAAACCTATCCATTTGAATACATTGCTACGGACTTTCGGTATATTGGAGGCAATACATTCGCGTTTTATTGTAGTTATTCGCCCAATATGGAACTTGCCGAGGGTGATCAGGTGCCGAACTTTATCCTGTATGACATTGAAAGCAAAAGTCTGCAGAAAGATATGATGTTTGATGCAACTTGTTCTTATGACGCTCTTCCGATTTCGTCTAACAACCTTAATCCTTATCTGTATGATGCACTCTCACGCGAAATCTATGGTATTAACGAAAAAGACAAATATCTTGTGGCGCAAATAGATTATGAGGAGCCGTACAACAAAATGCAAGACGAGTTTCTAAAAAGAGCCTATTCAGGACTGGCTAACATGAAGGATCTTGACGAAGCGAAGGCCGAAGGCACTTTGCCTGAGTTGAGAAATTTTATGAATACAGGCAATGCCTTTTTCGTATTCTGCACCAAAGGGTCAAAGTCGTTCTATAATTTTTACTTCTACAATACTGGAAAGACTGTCCATGCCGTGGGAAACAAAGTTCCCATAAAGGATGACTTATATGCTTCAATAAAGATGATTCCAAAGGCTGCCGGAAACGGAAACCTTTATGTGAAAGTAGAACCATCTTATGTTTCCGGAGAGAAATTCCCTGTTAAAGTTCAGCCGAATGACAATCCTGTCATCGCAATAATAAAGCTGAAAGAATAATATCCGTCTGCAAGAAATATGAAGAATGAGAATCTGAAAAGAAGGGTGGAAGTCCTGGAATACATCATCAGGACGCAGGATCACCGCATCGCCCTACTGGAAAACGGGGGCCAGGTAGTCCCCAAGAACCGACCGAAGGAACATGGCAAGCTGGCTCTGACGAACGACCTCGCCATAAAGCGTCTCCGGAAAATAGTAAATCACCCTCCTGTCAGGCCGGAGGGCGTTCCCCTTGTTGAAGAATCGGAATGGCAAGCGTTAGAGGACACGATGGAGCAGAACTACCCTACCCTCTATACACAGCTGCATGAGAACGAGAAACTCAGCGAGTCCGACTACCGTATGTGCCTGCTCATCCTGGCCGGCTTCTCTCCCTCGGCCATAGCCCTGCTGATGGAAAAGGCGAACGCCAGCATCTCTACAAGCCGTAAACGTCTGCTGCTTAAAATTTTCGGGCAGGAAGGGAAACCCGCGGAATTCGACTACAAGCTACGCTTCTTCCTGGTATGATGTGGGGGTTGCGACAAGAGAAGGAACGTTCTGCCTGTTGAAAAAGAGTATTATTGCAAATGGCCAAAGCTGTTTATAGGGATTTTCCCACACAGAATAGGAAATTCCACTTGGAATATACATTTGAATGTTGTAACTTTATGGCAGAAAAAGCCAATTTAGTCGCAAATATATAGTATATACGGTGGAATTATGAAGCATAGATTCATCCTTTTTATGGCGGTCATGGCCATTTGTATGACCTCTGCCTTTGCCCAGTCAGAGACAGATAATGCCACGTTGCAGAGTTATGCCGAACGGCTGGAGAAGTTCGGGCAGAAAGTTCCGCAGGAGCAGGTCTTCATCCATACGGACAACACCTGCTACTTCCTGGGAGACACCCTCTACTTCAAGGCATACGTCCACCGGAGCGACACAGGGGCGCCCAGCAACCTGAGCGGACTGCTCTATGCCGAGCTCCTCAACCAGGACGGCTATCTGGTGGAGCGGCAGCTGATAGAGCTGAAGGACGGACAGGGACATGGCTCTTTCTGTCTGGCGGATACCCTCTACGGGGGATTCTACGAACTGAGGGCCTATACGCGATGGCAACTGAACTGGGGTGCCTACATCCATCCGCATACCGATTTCGCCGAACGCTTCTTCTTCAACAAGCAGATGGCGGAGCAGTACTACCGTGACTAC
>JAZLIY010000092.1:0-23081 GCA_045617645.1 Bacteroidaceae bacterium
ATCATCCAACGCAGCTGCGGAATCATTCAATGCAAAAGTCAAAGCATTCAGGGCATCACTTAGGGGAATCGTTGATGAGAAGTTCTTCCTTTACAGACTATCCAAAATTTACGCTTATCCCCACTAAATTTCCACTGAGCCACGCTCTTCTTGTATCTGATGATGAGTGCATTGGGAGGGTATGGCAAGGGGCTTGCGAAACGTGTAATTGTTAAATAAATCATTATTTATATGCTTATGAATAGAATTTTTACTCTGGTTTCGATTGCCATGACGGCATTCGCTACTACGGCTAAGGCCGATGTTGTTATCAACGAAACGAACTTCCCGGATCCGGCAATGAGAGAATCCGTATCGGGCTGGGATTGGGACGGTAACGGAGTCCTCGAAGGTGATGAATGGGTTAATGCTGTCTCGCTGAGAATTGATAATGCGACCAATTTCAAGGGCCTTGAACTGATGACAAATCTCGAGGAAATCACAATTCATTATCGCTTAGATGAGGATTCAGATGGCGGCTACAATGCATCGGCACATGCCTTAAAGTCATTCGATGCCAGCATTCTGCCAAATTTAAGGGACCTTGGTTTCGAGAACTGCATGGCCCTGGAGAGCGTTGACGCAACCAAGAACGGGCTCACCAGTATCTATATCGAGAATGCACCTAGCCTGACAGACCTCAAGCTGCCTAAGACGTTGTGGTATTTCTACTTTTTAGATCTTCCAAAACTCACTTCCTTCAATTTCAAGGATTTTCCGGAATTGATGAGCGTCCGTTTGACGGGAAGCACCGGCATCCAGGACCTCGATTTCACCGGCCTTAAGGAAATGAGGGGCCTTGAAATCTATGGTGACGAAGAGCGTCAGTTCGTCCTTAATTCACTTACCCTGACGGATTGCATGGTTGAAGGCATCGACATCCGGTATTCCACCATTCAAAGCATGAATGTGAAGTCAATGGGTGATTTGAACAAAATTGAGTTGTACTACAATGACATAACAGACTTGTCAGTAGAGGATTGCAAGGTTTTCCACAACCTGTATTGCGAGAACAACAAGTTGGGTACGGTTACCCTCACGAACAACCCGGAAATGGATATTGTTGACTGCAAGGACAATTACCTGAAAACGCTTATTGTAGATAAATGTCCGATGTTGCGCCAAATGAATTGCAAGGACAACCAACTGATGTGGCTGGATATGACGGATGTGGTTGCTGGTGATTATGGAGATGCCTATTTCCAGGCCGACAACCAGAACCCAGCCGTTCAGGCTGTAAAGATTTCCCCCACCGAGGTGGGCCTGCGTGTCCACGACCGTCTGGACGTGAGCCGTGTGCTGAACCTGAAAGCCAAGGGACAGGCCATGGAGCCGAAGGAAATCTTCGTGGATGACATCCGCTACTTCGTAATCTACAACAACGGCCCCGAAGTGGAAAGCCTGGTGGGTGCGGCCGGCACGACATACGAATATCAGACAAAATGGCCCTATCACTTCCACGCAGCAGAGGGTGATTACGAAGGCGACTCCAAGGACGACAACCTGCCCGTCACTCTGAACGTAACCAGCTGGACAAAGCATCCCGCATGGATCAAGCTGGCCACCTCCGGTACCGTCCGTGGCGAATACGGTCAGCCTGCACCCCAGGGCCCACAGGAGAAGGATGTACTCCGCTCACAGGACTATGACGGCAAGCTCACCTGGAAATCCAGCAACGAGAACGTGGTAAAGGTAAATCCCGAAACAGGCGAACTGACCGTAGTGGGAGCCGGAACGGCCACCATCACCATAAGCGGAGCAGAGACCGACTACCGTCTGGCCCCCTCCAGCATCAGCTATAGCGTAGTCATCGACAAGGCTACCCCCGAATTTGCCTTCGAGCAGGCAGAGATAGAGAGTGCAGACGGCTTCGTACCGCAGAACAAGCTCAGCATCGGCCTGTATGACGGTACGGTTGTCTATACCTCTTCCGACGAGGAGATAGCCACGGTAGACGCCGACGGCAAGGTAACCGCCAAGCAGGCAGGTAGCGTCACCATCATAGCCACAGGAGCCGAAACCGCCAACTGCAAGGAGGCAAGTGCACAGTACGTCCTCAACATCCTGAGTACCGATGGCATCAAGGGCATCCAGGCCGAGGACGGCGAGGCTGTTATCTACAACCTGTCCGGCCAGCGTGTCAACGGAAATGCCAAGGGCATCCAGATCTGGAACGGCAAGAAGGTACTGGTAAAGTGATTCCTTAGCGTAACTTGACGTTTCGTTACGCACCCCCGATATTTTGTTTCCTCTCGATGTAGCACGTGCTGCGTCCCGAGGAAACATTTTTTTTGTATAGAACCTTTATTGACAATATGCATTTGTGCATTTTCATCGACTTTACCTTTTACTTTTTACCTTTTCTGAATTAGGGGTAGATGTCTTGGCAATATGTATTTGTGCATTTCTATCGACTTTACCTTACTTTACCTTTTTTTTACCTTTTCTGAATTGGACTCACAAAGGTAAAAAAGTAAAAAGGCAAAATGATGGAATTTGTATTTGAACATATATCCATAGAAAGGTAAAGAGGGAGATTAATATGTTATTTTCGCGCGCGCGTAATATATATATGTATATCGATTAAGATATAGATTAAGATTAATAAGAATAAGAATAGAAATAGAGAATAGGTCCATAGAAGGAAGGTGTGTATTCTTCTCCCTATGGACATATATGCATTTATGCATTTCTATCGACTTTACCTTTTTACTTTTTACCTTTTTGGCGTGGGGGTAAAGGTAAAGTGGTAAAGTGATGGAATTTTTTTTCAGGAATGGGAAAATTTTTTTCCTGGTGAGGGAGATAAATCCAGGGGGTAGGGTGGTGGCGGAGGTGCTTTCTTCTATGGACCTGTCCCGTGGGTAGGGACTTTACCCTTTTCCAGGGGGTGTGGAAATCCGTATTGTTCAAGCCGTGGGAAATGGGAGCACGAGCCGTGGGAAAACTATTGCAAGGGTGAGGAGAAAGTCGTACCTTTGCAAATGAAATCAAATCCCACGAAGGCGTAGGGATGATGGCGGGGACGATGGAAGCCCTACTCCGGAACTCCAGGCCGTCAGCCTTCAAGGGAATGAGATGGAAAAAAGTGAACAGCGGTTCCGGCTTACTTGCAGAAGTGGGCTCACAGGCTTGAGATAACGTCCGACTGGCGAATGTGGCCAACCTCGGCATTCCGCGAAGGAGGAAACGACTCAAGTGAATTTATTTACATAAAAGCAACCGAATCCCGGTACTTTCTGGAAACAGGGATTTCCGTTCCCTCTGATAGAGAAACAGATTCCTTGCCTATCAGTTGTATCATAGATCGATTGACCAGGAACGAACGATGGGTACGCACGAACTCCGTGTCAAGCATATTTTCCCATTGCGAGATGGGGCACTTGCTCCGGAACTGGCGATTGTCCGTAGCAAAGATCCAGACTTCCTTGTCGCGGCTTTCTATGTATCGGATTTCCTCCTGTCTTAGAGTGACATTGTGGCGATCGCTTACAAAGGTGATGCTGTCCTGCAAGATTGGCATACGATGGTCGAGATACCGCATCAGCCGGTAATCCCCGGCACAGTAGGCGACGATAAGCAGGGATATGAATAGGGGGTTGATGAGAATGTTGGGTCGCAGAACTTTGGGCTCGCAGTAAAGTTCCTGATAGGAATGGATGAGCCAGAAGCCAATCGTTATGAGCAGCACTTCCAGTACCAGCACACCGAGGAAAAAGAAGACAAGGCCTAGGATTTTCTCCCTTGGTGAGGTATGCAGGTACCTTTGCAGGACAAAGCGAACGATAATAGATCCCGGAAGGAAGAGAGTGCTGATAAATAATGCCTCGCTCCAGGTATATTGAAGACTTGACAGCATGCATGCCGTAAGCAGAACGGCAAGTGTCCAATAGGCAAAGATGTAGTATGCTTTCTTCATTCTGGATGCGAAAATACTACATTTTCCGCATACAAAAGCCCTTTTTCATCCGTTAAATCCCCATATAAGGGGTTTCTGCATGTTGAGAGGGGGATTGGCAAACGGCATAATTTGCACGAATGTGTGAAAACCACTACTTTTGTGCCGTCAAACCTATTGCTGCAGCATGATGGGCAAGACACGTTTACATAATATAGAACCGTATGGGAAAAAAGAGAATGAAAACACAAGGAAAAATCAAATCGATTCTGCTTGCCGCATTTGCAGCATTGGTTTTGGGGGGCTGCAAAGATGGTGACAATCCTTTTTATGCCCCGAACGAAACAAAAATTATGGGAGACATCGCCTTTAGCGATACCATTTGCGGCATCCCTATGGCAATTGATTCCTCGGTCGTGCCGTTCTTTCATAGAAGTGTGGATGAATATTTCGTTGTCGCAAACTCAGGCAATACGAAGTTGTTTTCCGTTTACGATTCACAGAGCGATTCCCTGATAGCTCAGTTCGGTACGATAGGCCATGCCAATGATGAATTTCCTTCATCTCCGGCAAATTTCTATTTTGGGGAGAACGAGAAAGGCGACAAGCTCCTCTATGTGCCGGATTGCGAGCCGACAAAGGGAATGGTCGTTAATCTGAGCGCGTCCATCAAAAGTGATAAATGCATAATGGAAAACACCATCAAATACGAAGATCCCGATATAAATATTGTACATTATTTCTTGCCGGATGACAAGGAACTGCAATATCATCGTGCCGGTATTCAAGAGTGTCATGGGGAGCGCACCTTCTCTCCGTCGAGAATCTCCATGAAATCAGGAGAAGAAACGATGTATGACATGGCTACCTATCCAAATATAATACCAGGCGACCCAGCCGTCTTGGATTGCATATACATGCTCTGCTCCACCATTTCTCCAAACAGGAAGAAACTATTGGAAATATCTTATTGCATGGATTGGTTTACGATAGTGGACATCGCTTCCGGTAAGACATTGGGCGTGATGTATGGAGAAGACAGGAATCCTGAGTGCTTCAAAAGTGTGTCAGGCATGGGATTCGAGGACGCAGCCCAAAAACTCGTAATGTATAATCTGGACTTTTGCGCCACAGATGCTTACGTATTCATTATGTACAACGACAAATATTCCATATCGGATGTGGAAAATGATCCCGCCACATGCTATTCACACCCTCAGGTCATGGTCTATGACTGGGAGGGGAATCTGGTGAGCTCTTTCGTTTTAGACAAGGCTATAACACAAATGGATTACAATGACAAGTCGAAAATAATGTACGGTAAGGAACTGGAAACAGATGGTATCTATAAATTCGATTTGTCGGGCAAACTGTAAATCATTTTATTACAAATAACGTTTAAATCAAAATTCGTATGAACACATTTTTCAAGTTGTTTTTTGAGGGTGGCTGGGAGTTTATGCTTCTCGTCACTCTTTCTCTTACGGGTGTATTTTTTTCTGCCTGGAAAGCCCCGAATTGGGTAAGGGAGTTCGGCCTATTGGGTTTGGCCTTTGGCGTTTTTGGTACGCTGATAGGTGTTTATACAGCTTGTGCAGATCTTGAACAAGCCGGCGAAATCAGTATGGGTGTCCTTGCCGGAGGTATCAGGGTAATCAGTATCTCTGGCCTCTATGGAATTATTGTCTATATCATCTCTCTGATAATCCGTATCATCCAACGTCCACGAATCTAATCGTCGAAGATACTTCCGTTGACCTATCGGTCGAAAATACTTTCGCTCGGCAATGCAAAAAAAAACAAGTTTTCTTTGCCATTGCTCTCGTTTAATCGTATCTTTGAAGCATAAAAGAAGGAAAGAACATTAAACGCTATGAATATGGTTTCAACTGTAACAAAAAATATGGAAACAAAAAAGACAACAAACATGCGACAAAAAATTATACTGCTGTTACTGCCCCTCTTGTTTATTGCCTGTCAAAGCGAACCAAGTAGCATCTGCACGTTACGGGAAGGATTCCAGACACCTCCCAAGACGGCCCGTCCCGGTGTGTACTGGTATTTCATGGACGGTCACTTCTCCAGGGAGGGTGTTACCAAAGACCTGGAAGCCATGAAGAAGACCGGCATCGGTTACGTCGTTTTCCTGGAGGTGAACCTGGGTTTTCAACGTGGCGATGTGGATTTCATGAGCGACGAATGGATAGAGAATTTCAAATATACGGTCAGCGAGTGTGAACGCCTGGACATCCAGATGGTTTTAGGGCTCGGCCCCGGTTGGAACGGCAGCGGAGGTCCCTGGGTAAAGGGAAAACAATCCATGCGGCACCTGATGGCCAGCACTACCATCGTGAACGGTGGAAAGGTGAACGTGAAACTGCCCGTTCCCGATCCGAATCCTCCCTTCTTCGGCGATGGTTCTTTCACCCCTGAGATGAGGGCAGAATGGGAGAGTTACTACGAGGATGTGGCTGTACTGGCGTTACCCGAGGAAGAGATTGGTGCCACCCTTTCCGACATGCAGGAGAAGGGGTTGTTCATCCGAATGCCCTATAGTTCGTTCCCGGGTGTCAGGGCATACATGGATGCACCCGTAGCCAACGGACTGGAATCGCCCCTCGGCGTGAAGGCTGAGGACGTGGTGGATGTCACGCGCTTCATGGATTCCGAGGGCACCCTGCAATGGGAAGCTCCCGAGGGAAAATGGAGGGTTCAGCGCTTCTGTATGCGCAACAACGGTGCCAACACACGTCCGGCTCCCCTACCCGGAATCGGTATGGAGTGCGACAAGTTCAGCCGTCAGGTGCTGGAAGATCACCTGAAGATGTTCACGGGCAAATTACTAGAGGTTACGGGAGAGCACTCCAACACCTTCGGAGGCTTGAAGTTTTTGCACATGGATAGTTGGGAAATGGGTTCACAGAACTGGACGGACGATTTCCGGCAGCAGTTCGAGAAGCGGAGAGGCTACGACCCTCTACCATTCTACTCCGTTCTGACGGGTATTGTCATAGAAGATTCCATCCGGAGCGAGCGTTTCCTGTGGGACCTACGGAAAACGTGTCAGGAACTGGTACTGGAGAACCATGCTACGGCCATCAGGGAGTATGCCGCCAAGCATGGCATGCAGATGTCCGTAGAACCATACGACATGAACCCTGTGGGTGACTTGGAACTGGGTGTGCGTGCCGACTTGCCGATGTGCGAGTTCTGGGGCAACACATTCAATACGGGCTATGCCGTAACAGAGGGCAGTTCGGCGGCTCACGTCATCGGTCAACCGGTGGTGGGCGCAGAATCATTCACCTCTCATCTGGACGGATGGAGGCGATACCCGGGAAACATGAAGGACCAAACCGACTGGGCATTGGCAGCCGGCGTCAATAGGATGTTCTTCCATACTTTCCAGCACCAAGCTTTGCCCGACTCCCTGCGACCGGGCATGACCATGGGCCCCTATGGTGTACATTGGGACCGTAACCAGACGTGGTGGGACATGGCAGATGCCTACCATTCCTACCTGACCCGTTGCCAGTACATGCTGCAGCAAGGGCGTACCGTGGCAGACATCCTATACCTGACCCCCGAGGGGAATCCCTGTGTATTCCGTGCTCCTGGGTCTGCCTTTATTAACTTCGGCGAACTCCTGGAAGACCGTAAAACGGCCTACAACTTCGATGGCTGTCCGCCCAGCATCTTCATGCAGGCAAGTGTGAAAGACGGCAAGGTTACATTGCCGGGAGGAGCCGAATACAGCATCGTGGAAATGCCACAGTATGACACTTGTACGCCTGAGATGCTGGAGAAGATTTACCGGCTCATCCGCCAGGGAGCCACCGTTGTGGGACTTCCCCCAAAGTCATCCCCCAGCCTCACCGACTACCCCAAATGTGACAGCCGGATAGAGGAACTCTGCCGGAAAATATGGGGTACGGAGAACGAGCAGGAACGCAAGGTGGGAAAAGGGCGTATTATCCGTAGCGAAGGCGATAAGGATTTCCTCTATCAGCCCTACGGCCTAACGGCAGACATCCTCTCGCGAATGGGGGTACAACCCGACTTTACCGAAGCAACCCAAGGTGTGCGCATGACACACAGGACAACACAGGGAACTGAAATCTACTTCCTGGCCAACCGGAAAGAGGAGGCTCTGCACACGGAATGTTCCTTCCGTATCACGGGACTTACCCCCGAGGTATGGAACCCTCTGACAGGTGAGATGAAGGTCGTGAAGGACTTTACGGACAACGGGAGCACCATTTCCTTCGAACTGGCGTTCGGTTCCCACGAGACGTACATCGTGGTCTTCAGCGGAGACACCGCAACCGACCTGCCTACCTACGAGGGACACCCACAACTGCAGGAGACTCTGGTGCTCAACCATCCCTGGCAACTGACCTTCGACCCGAAATGGGGTACGGACAAGCCCGTAGTGATGGAGCAACTGACCGACTGGACGGAGATGGAAGACCCGGACATACGCTATTATTCCGGCACGGCCACCTACGAGACAACCTTCTCCATGCCTGAACAGGGGAACGGGGAACATTATCTGCTCGACCTGGGAACCGTCAATGTAATGGCACACGTCTGGGTGAACGGAAAAGACAAGGGAATCCTGTGGACGGATCCTTGGTCCGTGGATGTGACGAACGAGCTCCGGGAAGGGGAAAACACCCTGAAGATAGACGTTGTTAACCTGTGGCAGAACCGGCTCGTGGGAGACGAGATCGATCCCGAGCATCGGCGCACCTATGCCACGTTCCAGCATGCCACGAAAGATGATGCCCTACTGCCATCGGGACTTCTGGGCCCCGTGCGCATCTTCAGTCATAGGTGAGTTATTCAAAGAAGAAACACGTTTTATCCATTTAACAGCAAAAGGATATGAAGAACCTACTTTTCGGCACCATTACCTGCTTATCCCCCACGAGGTTACTACCTGCTACCACGAATGGGACAACCATAAATGCCTCTCCAGCGACGGCAGCAAGCATCAAGTCGAAGGACAGGCCCTGTCTGATGAATTCCACACCTACGGCTTAGAGTGGAACAACGAATGGCTCATCTTCTATATGGACAGGAAGGAACTGCGCAGGATTCCCAACAAGAACTGCTTCATGCCAGCCAACATCCTGCTCAGCGAAGCGATTCTCACTTGGGGAGGGGAAATAACGGATGCCATAGACGGCACCTTCATGGAAGTGGATTACGTGAGGGTGTATCAGGCGAAGGACAAGACCAAATAAGGGTTAACGGATAACCGTATAACGAAAAACAAGTACTATAATAAATATCAGTCGTTTAAAGGAATACGAAGCTTGGTGACAAGCGGACGATGGTCGGATTCGTGATCGTTTTCCGGAACCCAACTGTCGGCACATTCCACGGGGAAGGCTTTATCTGTGGCAATATAGTCGATGCAACCGGTTGGCTTGTCGGCAGGGAATGTATAGGCGGCATTATGGATGTCCAGGAGCTCTCTTAGGGCTGTCAGGAATTGGGAATCCGGATAGTCGTTCCAGTCTCCGGCCAGAATGAAAGGCTTGTTCCAACGCTTCATTTCTTCCTTGACGATTGGCATCGATTCCATTCGCATGGATTCCGTCAAATCGAAATGGGTGCAGGCTAAAACATAATCCTCGAACTCAACCATCAGAAGCACACGCTGTTCCGTTCCGGGCAAAGGCACCTTCCGAACGGACTTGGCCTTTTCCTTGCTCATGATGCCAACGCCATAACCACCTCCACCAAAAGGAATTGCCCGGGCAAAGTAATAATTGCTCATCCGGGAATTGGCTGCCAGTAACTTCAACTGAAATTCATTATTGCTGCGTGAAGCACAGCTGTCCAGTTCCTGGATAGCCACTACGTCTGGCTCCTGTGCCCTAATCACCTTGCTTGTACGCGGAATATCAACGGTATCGTCCAAGCCGGAGCAATGACGTACGTTGTAGGACATCACACGTAAGGTTTTGTATTTTGTCTTAGCTATAGCCTCTTGCGCAAATCCCACATTCAGCAGCAGCAATATACCTGTGACAGCAGGAAAGAAGGCATTTTTCACGAAAAACCGATTTTTCATATCAATAAATGTTTGATTACTTGGCAAAAGTACGAATAAAAACTGAGAGGCTCAAAACTTATGTCGTAATTTTGATACAATTTTTATTTTTTCCAATTGTTTCTTTGACGAAATTTTTTTTTATCCGTATATTTGTGTTGTCAATCGGCAGTTTTTGCCTGTTGGGTGGTATATGCCTTTTGATTAAGATGAACATAAAAAATACAAGAGATATGAAACAAACGATTTTCAGGACAACGATGTTGTTGATGGTACTGGCAATCATACAGTCGGTACAGGCAGAAGAGTCAAAGGTCTATTCCGGTATTTGTCCCCTGAATACAGGGACGGTTCAATGGTCCCTGGATACAGAAACCGGTTTATTAACGATTGACGGTACGGGCGAGCTTTCTTTCTGGGATGCCAGTACCGGTCGTTATGAGTTTGCGTGGAGTGCTTATCGAAACTTGATACATACGGTCGAAATAGGAGAGGGCGTGACGGGGATTGGTCACCATACATTCGAGGGGTGTACTGCTCTGACCTCTGTTTCCATTCCCGAAAGTATGACGTGGATTGGAGATCAGGCGTTTTCGGGATGTTCCTCCTTGACGTCCATTACTATCCCGAATGGTGTTGCGAACATAGGAGAGCGGACATTTGCCGGTTGTTCTTCTTTGTCGTCGATGGTCGTAGGGGACGGTAATATGCAATATAACGGAGGCAATAGCTCCGATTGTATCATAGAAACCGCCACAAACACCTTGATGTATGGTTGCGCAAAAACATCGATTCCTGCAGGCGTCACGAGCATTGGGGACAGGGCTTTCTCGGGTTGTGCCGGACTGACAGGCATTGCCATACCCGATGGAGTTACGAGCATTGGAGATGGTGCATTCTCCGCTTGTTCCGGCTTGACGTCCATCACCCTACCCAGTAGTGTGACGAGTATCGGAGAACTTGCGTTCGCCGACTGTGAGCGTTTGGTTTCCGTCACCCTTCCCACAGGCATTACGAGCATTGGCGACTGGGCATTCTCGGGCTGTTCCGGCTTGAAGTCTCTTGTCCTTCCCGATGATGTGACAGACATAGGAGGCGGTGTATTCTCTTTCTGTACGGGTCTTACGTCTGCCGGTATTTCGGCTGGTGTTGACTCGATTGGAAACTTTGCCTTCTATGATTGCCCTAATCTGACCTCCATCAGCACGCCTAACAGTATGTCGAGTATCGGCGATTGGGCTTTCAATGAATGTTCGGGGTTGTCTGCCGTTTCCGTACATATCGTGAATTGGGCAAACAATAACGTCATAGAAACCATAACTGATTCCTATAAGACCCTTTCCCGTTTTTCTTTCAATTACTTCCACGAGGGGAAAGAAATTCGTAATTGTGTAATTCCTGAGGAAATAGAGGAAATAGGTGATTATATCCTGTATAAATCCCCTTCGTTGGAAAGCGTTGAGGTTTCAAATACAATGAAAAGCCTTGGGAAGAATGCATTCTCCGATTGTCCGAACCTGAATCGGGTAACGATAAACATTGTGGATTGGGCAAATGAGAACGTGATGGCTTCCTATAAGGCTTTCTCTGATTCGCCTTTCACCTATGTTTATCAAGGTGATGAAATAGGTGGTGACTATATGATTCCGGATGGAGTGGAAACGATTGGAAAACAGGCACTTTATCAATGTGAATCCTTGACGGCACTCCGCTTCCCAGCCTCCGTAAACAAAATTGAGTTGAATGCGTTCCGTAACTGTGGGAATCTGACTGCTGTGTATGTGCCTTGGGAAACCCCGATAAAGATTACGGCCAAATCCGTATTCCCCCAGAAATCAAACGGAACAATCCTGGCCAATCTGTATGTGCCGGAGGGAACATTGGATTTGTATAAGTCAGCAAACATCTGGAAAAAATTCCAGAACATTCAAGAATACGATGCCACAGGCATAGGCAACCTTTTTATGGACAATGGATCGGATGTTATCTATAACCTGCAAGGTCAGAAGGTAACGAGCACCAAGGCTGGTCAAATATACATCAAGGCCGGCAACAAGGTGCTGGTTAAATAGAAAGAAATAGAAGCAGTAACTGGTGATCGTCGCTTAATTTGTGATGTTCAGGTAATCGAGGAACGCCTGAGGCTTGTCGTTCAGAATAAGGGCTTCCGGGAATTCCGCTTCGTTCAATAGTGGCCAGAGAAGTTCGTAATTGGCTATGTCGAACGTGATGTGGGCATCACTTCCCAATATGACAGGTACTTGTATTGTTTGCATAGCCGCAGGATTTCCAAGTTGTTCGGACGAGCCTTTTCTGCCTTCTTGCGAACGGGCAAAAAGGTGGAGTTGTTGATTTCGAGCAGCGTGTGTGTTTCCTTGGCAGCCAGCACGATGGGCTCGAAGAGCAGGTCGGCCGTTCCGTCGCCAGGGTGACTGATGATGTGTGTCCAGGGGTTTCGGATGGCGTTCACCATGCCTTGGGTGTTCTCCTCGATGGTTCCGCCCTGCCAGCATAGGCTGTGGATTCCGGCGATACGGAGGTCGAGAAGGCGATAGTAGGACTCGTCCAGGTCGAGTGTGCCGCGAGTGTCCAGGATGTTCAGTTCCGCACCCAGCAACAGGCGCATATCACCCCATTGGCGCGGTACGATATGAAGGTTGCGGAAATATATCTCGTTGCAAGTACCGGGTATAGATGGGGCATGTTCCGTAATGCCATATATGTTCAATCCCAGCGACTGTGCCTTTGTCACCATTTCCGACAAGGTGCTGAAGGCGTGTCCCGATATCAGGGTGTGGGTATGTACGTCCACCAATGTTTTCATGTTTGTTCTATTTTTTCGGCACAAAGGTACTAAAATGTATTTTAGGTAGCATCATGTATTCTGCATAATAGTCTAATTATGTGTATTTATGAACGGAAAATTTGTCCGATTAAAGAAATCTTCATAACTTCGCGCTCGAAAAAAATAAATAGAAGGATGATAATTTTTCCGTATGGTTTTCCCGAGGTTGAGACGATGAAAGCCGAGGGACTGTCGGCATGTGATGAAGTGCCCGAGGGCGTGAATCCCTTGAAGATATTGATTCTCAATTTGATGCCAGAGAAGATAGGAGCCGGTATGGATTTGTTTCGTGCCCTGGAAACCAATAGCACCCGTCCCGTACAGGTGTTCTTGGTGAAGATGAGCAACCTGTTCTACAAAAGTACGCCACAACAATATATGGACACTTATTATCAGGATGTGGCCGACATCATGGAGCAAGGGGGAGAGTATGACGGCCTGATTGTGAACGGTGCTCCGTTCGGCCGTTTCGAATACGAGGAAATCATTTACTGGCGCCAGCTTTGTGTCTTTTTTCGCTGGGTGGACAAGCACGTCTATTCGTCGCTCTATATCTGCTGGGGTGCCTTTGCCCGTATTTTCTACAACTGGGGTGTTCGCTTCGTGCGCATCGGTTTCCAGTGGAGCGGAATTTACCCCCATACGTTGCTGGACAAGACCACACCATACGCCAACAATGCCAAGGATGCCATCCTGATGCCGGTAAGCCGTCCATGCTATATTTCCCACTACGAACTGTCGAAGTTCCCCGACCTGAAAATCATAGCCGAGTCGCCCATCACGGGACCCGCCCTCTTTGTGTCGGAATCCAGACGACAGGTCTTTGCCATCAGTCATCCCGAGTATTCTGCCGACCGACTGGATTTCGAATACCATCGCGACCTGGAAAACGGCAGTCATCCGATGATTCCCTACAATTACTACGAGAACGACGATCCCCTCCGGCCTTACAGCTATTCCTGGAAGGAATCCCGCGACTACATCTTCAAGGGGTGGATAGAGACGTATTTTAATGCATAATTCATAAATCAATTAACGATTGAGCGATATGAAGAAGATTTTTGTAAGCGATGTTACCATAAAGTTTGCAGCAGAGACGATGGGCAAACCGTTGTCTTTCAGACAGAAGATAGAATTAGCCAAATTGTTGGACCGTCTGGGCCTGTCGGTCATAGAAACGGCCCCCATGCTGAACGGGAAAGAAGACTGCCTGTTGGTGAAGTCCCTGGCTTCCACCCTGCAAGGCAGTATCCTTTGCGTGCCTGTTGACATCCAGAATCCTGATAGCATAGAGCTGACATGGAACGCCTTGTCGGGTGCCGCTCATCCCCGCTTGCAGGTTTCCGTACCCGTGAGCACGGTGCAGATGGAATATCTCTGCCACAAGAAGCCCGAAGCCATACTGAAACTGGTGAGTGAGATGGTGGCCCGTTGCGCAGCCCTGTGCCCCGACGTGGAATTCGTGGCCGAGGACTATGGACGGAGCGACCGCTCCTTTGTACAGGAGGTTATACAGGCCGCTGTGAAAGCCGGTGCCACGCTCATCACCATTTTCGATACCGCCGGAACTTTGCTGGACGATGAATATTACAGCTCCACGAAATGGTTGCGAGAGTTCTTGCCCGATGGCGTACGGCTGGGCGTATGGTGTTCCAACGAGATGTACCTGGCCGATGCTGGTGCCGTGGCTGCCGTACGTGCAGGTGCCGACGAGATAAAGACGATGCCATACGGCAATGTTACCACGTCCCTGAGCCGATTCGTGAAGATTCTCACTACGAAGTCCATCGAATGTGGAACTTGCTGCGATGTGAAGATTACAGAGATGCAACGTGTGGTGGCACAGATAAAGTCGCTGTGCGATGCCGGCCGGAAGACCAATGCCCTCACGATGGACGGTCTGGGTAGCAAGAGCGACGAGATACAGCTCACGATGCACGACAGTTTGTCCTCGGTGCTGCAAGTGGCCGGAAAACTGGGTTACGAGCTGAGCGAGGAAGACGGTCAGGCAGTCTATGACGCATTCCTGAGCCTTGCCTCCAAGACCGAGAAGGTGGAGGTGAAGGAGCTGGATGCCATTATCGCCTCCGTAGCCTTTCAGGCACCTCCCGTCTATCGGTTGGAGAGCTACCTTGTAAACTCCGGCAACCAGATACGTTCCATTTGCCACCTGCGTCTGAAAAAAGGACAGGACATCATAGAGAGCGTCTGTCTGGGAGACGGTCCCATCGATGCAGCCTTCCAGGCCATAGAGAAGATGGTGGGGACGCACTACGAGCTGGATGATTTCCAGATACAATCCGTTACGGAGGGACGCGAGGCCATGGGGCGTACCATTGTGCGCCTGCGCCGCAACGGCAAGGTCTATTCCGGTATGGGCATCTCTCGCGACATCGTGGGAGCCGGTATCATGGGTTATCTGAGTGCCCTGAATAAAATCCTGAACGAGGAGGACACTCTATGAAACTTTCGTTTTCTACCCG
Source organism: Bacteroidaceae bacterium (assembly GCA_045617645.1). Taxonomy (GTDB): domain Bacteria; phylum Bacteroidota; class Bacteroidia; order Bacteroidales; family Bacteroidaceae; genus Physcousia. The sequence goes on from JAZLIY010000092.1 coordinate 15,330, forward strand.
TGGTTGGAAAGACCTTTCCTGGGAGGACATGATTTGCTATGCCAGCGAGATGCGTTTCTCTGGTATCGAGGTGTACAACGTCTTCCAGCAGCCCTCGTTCACCGAGGGAGCAGGCCCTTTCCACAGGTATGCCATGGTGCGTACCTACCGCGAACTCCGCGAGAAGAAATTGTCCATTCCATGTTTCGATTCGTCGCTTGACGTGTCCCAGGATAATGCCTGGATGACAGAAGAGGCCGAACGGCTCATCCGCATGGCGGCAGACATGCGTTCACCATACGTGTGCGTGTTCGCTTCGGAAGATGTGCCCGCCCTTATTCGCCGTAACCTGGGCAAACTGGTTCCCGTGGCAGCCGAATGCTATGTTACCATCTTGGTGAAGACAAGCGGTGTCTATTCCGATACAGCCTTGTTGCGCGACCTGATGAACGATTTCGCCTGCGACCAGTTGGCCGTGCTGTGGGACGTCCACCATCCCTATCGCGACAAGGGAGAGACACCGGCCCAGACGATTACGCATCTGGGAGCCTATGTCAAGCACGTACATCTACGCGACAGCGACGATGCCACCACATACAACCTGATAGGGGAGGGCAACTTCCCCACCCAGAAGGTGATGGATGCCCTGTGGTCGGTGGATTACGATGGCTTCGTATCCCTGGAATGGAAACCCGAATGGATGCAGGACCTGACGTCCATCGATGTCATTTTCCCCCATTTCGTCAATTATATGGAGCGTTTTGAACGCGAACACGACAAGAAATCCAAACTCTACCCCAACCACGACAATACCGGCTACTATATCTGGAAGAAGGACGAGCTGATCGACCTTACCTTCTCACGTGTGTTGGACCGACTGGTGGAAGAGTTCCCCGATCAGTACTGCTTCAAATATACGACGCTCGACTATACCCGTACCTATCGTGAATTCCGCAACGATGTGGACGATTTTGCACGCGCCCTGGTTTCCCTTGGTGTACGTCCGGGTAGCAAGGTGGCCGTATGGGCCACCAACGTGCCAGCCTGGTACATCACCTTCTGGGCTACGGTGAAGATAGGAGCCGTACTTGTGACGGTGAATACAGCCTACAAGTCGCACGAGTTGGAGTACCTCCTGCAACAGTCAGATACGCATACCCTGGTGATGATAGAGAACAGTCGTGATTCCGACTACCGGGCCATCATCAACGAACTGTGCCCCGAACTGGCCGACAACCAGCCGGGCGAACCGCTCCATTGCCGTCGTCTGCCGTTTCTGCGCAATGTCATCACGGTCGGATACCGCGACCGTGGTTGCCTCACCTTCGAGGAAACCATGGCACGCAGGAATCTCGTACCTTTGGAAGTCATCCTGAAGATGGCTGAAGAAGTACGCCCCGAGGATGTCTGCAACATGCAGTACACCTCAGGCACGACCGGTTTCCCCAAGGGTGTCATGCTCACTCATTATAACGTAGTGAACAACGGAAAGTGCATTGGCGACCGTATGGGATTGTCCACGGCCGACCGCATGATGATTCAGGTTCCCATGTTCCATTGCTTCGGCATGGTGCTCTCCATGACCTCCTCCGTCACCCACGGCACCATCATGTGCCCGATGCCCTATTTCTCTGCCAAGTCTTCCCTGGCCTGCATCCACCAGGAGCACATAACCTGTTTCAATGGAGTGCCAACTATGTTCATTGCCATGTTCAACCACCCCGACTACCGCAAGACGGACTTCTCCCACATGCGTACGGGTATCATGGCAGGTTCCGGCTGTCCCCCCGAACTGATGCGTAGGGCTGCCCAGCCCGACGAGATGAACATGACGGGCATTGTGAGCGTGTACGGTCAGACCGAGACGGCCCCCGGCAATACAATGTCGGCATGGACGGATCCCCTGGACGTGCGTACCGATACCGTGGGATATGCCTTCCCATACGTGCAATGCAAGGTTATCGACCCCGAAACGGGTAGGGAAGTGCCACCAGGAACGAATGGCGAGTTCTGTGCCCGCGGTTACAATACGATGAAGGGGTACTACAAGATGCCCGAGGCCACCACCCAGACCATAGATGCCGACGGCTGGTTGCATTCCGGCGACCTGGCTTGCTGTGACGAACGGGGCAACTACCGTATTACCGGCCGGTTGAAAGACATGATCATCCGGGGTGGCGAAAATCTATACCCCAAGGAAATCGAGGAGTTCATCTATACGCACCCGCTGGTCAAGGACGTGCAGGTGATAGGCGTACCCGACAAGAAATATGGCGAGGAAGCCCTTGCTTGTATCGTGCTGAAGGAGGGAGCTTCGCTTACTGAGCCCGAAATGCGAGACTTCATAACAGCCAGTCTTGCAAGGCATAAGGTTCCAAGATATATAGAATTTGTAGAAGGATTCCCCATGAATGCCGCTGGCAAGATTCTGAAATACAAGATGCGCGAAGAGGCCGTACGTCGCTTGCATCTGGAATAGTTGATCAGGAACTCTTTCACCCATCAGAAAATTAGAACGACAATGACGCATAGAGAACGATTTTTTGCCACGATCCACCGTCAGCCAGTTGACCGTCCAGCATGTTGGTTAGGACTGCCCGTTCCTTCGGCGATACCTAATCTGTTGAAGCATTTCAGAGTAAGCACGATAGATGAACTGAAGAGATGCATCGACGATGATGTGTATCCCATTTGTGTCCCTTATGATAATCCGCCGACCAACGACATCGGGTGTTCCCTGTCTTTTGCCAAGAGTGGAAAGGATGGTGCCACGTATGAACGGACGCTCACGGCCCCCGGCTTCTTCGAAGATATGACAGACCCCTCGCTGGTGGAAACCTTCCCTTGGCCGGATCCGGAAAAGCATATAGATTTCAATAAGTGTCGCGAACTGGCCAGAAACGCGCCGGAGGACATGGCCCGGATGGGAATCATGTGGGCGGCACATTTCCAGGATTCCTGTTCAGCCTTTGGCATGGAGAACGCATTTATCACCATGATGCTCTATCCGGAAATGTATCAGGCTGTAATAGACAGAATAACAAAGTTCTATCTCGATTGTGGAGAAATCTTCTATGAAGCCACAAAAGGCTATCTGGATGCCGTACTCATAGGAAATGACTTTGGCTCACAGAATGGCCTTATGATAGGTCCCGATAGTTTGAGGAGGTTTGTCTTCCCTGGGACCAAGGCACTCGTTGACCAGGCAAAGAGCTATGGACTGGTTGTTGTCCACCATTCCTGTGGCAGTATCTATCCTGTTATCGGTGACCTGTTCGACCTGGGAATAGACACGATTCATCCCATTCAGGCCAAGGCAAAGGATATGCAGGAAGAGAAGCTTGCCGCCGATTTCCACCGTGGCAGTTTCTTCGGTGGCGTAGATGCACAGTTCCTGTTGGTCAACGGTACGCCTGATGAAGTTCGTCAGGATGTGAAGCGACTGAAAAGAGTATTCCCCACAGGCCTTGTCATCTCACCTTCACACGAAGCAATCTTGCCCGACATTAAAGTGGATAACATCGAGGCGCTCTTCCAGGCCGTACACGAAGATACCGACCAATTATGAACAGATTTTCCACTCCAGGAGCGGAGCATATTAATTATTGCTTAAAATGAGAAAAATCGCCCCTCTTCTTATATGGCTGAGTTGCCAGACGACTTTCCTTTGGAGCCAGACAGACCCGGCAGAAAGATACTATGCCGTATTCTGACAAGTGAGAGCGAAAGCCAACTTTCTCCTGCAAATAAAACCAAGAAATCAAAGAAGGCGGCGAGTAAGCGAGCGAAAAGCCGAATTTATTTGAGTTCTTCCGAGCGGAAGCAGGCTCGACCGATAGGCGAGCAAGGTATTTATAGGATTGACTAAATGTCAATCCGGCCGAAGTGAGGGGCGACTGGGGTGTTCACAGAAGCCACCAGATGTGGCTTCGACCCCACAAAGGGGAGCAAGTCCCCACTTGCGACGGAGGGATCCATATCTCCTATGGCGACGGAGGGTATAATCAAAGAATCAAAGAAAGATGATTCCTATGTATAGAGATTTCGGTATCTCATTGCGCTATGCGTGCGCCTGTATCGAAGTGTCATGAGAAAGATATCGTGCTGCGCGTGGCCCGCTATCGAAGTTTCCGCGCGGTTATATCGAAGTTTCCGTGCGGTTATACCGAAGTCTTGATGCGGTTATATCGAAGTTTTCGTGTGCTACTATAGAAGTGTTGAGAAAATTATATCAAAGATATAAGAGGGTATGCTGTCATACTATGCCAGCAGTTTTAACATTTCAGATTTTGTGTAGGGCCGATTCTGACGTACCTTTGCCTTCGGATTGGTAAAGGAACCGGATAATAGCGATTTTGACAACTACCGAAGAGGAAAAAAATAATAATGATTCAAAACGGAAAGTTTCCCTTTGGAAAAGACCACTTTCAGCAAAAAAATCTTATCTTTGTCGTTGAAAATAAAAAAAATAAGGAGCATGAAAAGAACTAAAATACTAGTATTTCTATTGGCTTTCCTGGCACTCTTTGCCGGTTGCAAGGAAGACATCGACATGTCGGCCAGATATGTGTTCAGGGAACGTACGATTGCAGACTATCTGTCCAATCACGAGCAATACAGCGAATACCTGGCCCTATTGAAGATGATCCCCGTTAGCGACTTCAGCCAGACCACCGTCTATCAGCTGCTTACGGCACGCGGATACTATACGGTATTTGCTCCCACGAACGATGCCATGGCCATGTACCTGGACTCGCTGGTGATAAAGGGCATTATCGATAAGCCCTCATGGGATGCCTTCACCGACAGCACACGACTGGACTCCGTCAGGAAAGTAGTGGTATGGAACAGTATTCTGGATGGCTGCGAACTAGGCAAGACCTTCATGTGTGCGGAATTTCCGAAGGAGAACGAGGAGTTTTCGTTGCCCACCTTTGCAGACAACAAGCTGAGTGTACACTATAACTCCAACGATCCCGAAGATGTAAGTATCGAACGTACAGCCCCTGTTTCCAGAACAAATCGCGACATAGAATTGCTCAACGGATTTGTCCATGAAGTGGGATACGTGGTCAACCCCAACAATGCCACCATGGCCAAGGTGCTGAGGGAGTTCAGCGAGGACCCGTCATCGGGCTTCTGCGTGGCGGGCAAGCTGATTGCAGCCTGCGGCCTGCTGGACACGCTGAGTAAAGTGAAGGATTATCAATACGAGATTCTGCGACATAATGGCGTAGTCCCCGAAAAAGGCCTATGGCACAACACCGGCGACTGGCAGGAATTGTCCACGCCGGAACGCAGGAAATACGGTTTCACCCTCTTTGCCGAACAGGACAGCTACTGGGAGGAACAATTTGGAAAGAAAGCTGGTGAGATAACCGTGGAAGATGTGAAGAACTGGGTAATTAGTCAGGGCTTCTATCCCGACGGGAAGGACAACGGCAACTATCTGGACGAGGAAAACGTGCTGAACCAGTTTGTCACCTATCATCTGATACCCGTCCGTCTGTCTGCCGACAAACTGGTTTTCCACGTCAACGAACTGGGATACAACTACAACATCGCCATGTCGCCCACCATCCCCGTGTGGGCCTATTGGACATCCTTCGGGAAACGTCGTCTTTTACGCCTGTTCGAGAGTGCCGAGAGCCACGGAGTCTATCTGAACCGCTTCCCCAATCTGGACAATGGCAGGCGGGGCACGTACCACGAACTGTCCTGCGATCCCGATAAGGTGGGAATCTACGTGAACACGACAGGCGAGGTGAATGTCCTCAGATTGCTGAACGGAGTCATTTACCCCATCAACGAGGCATTGGCCTATTCGCCCGAAGTGCAGGGCAACTTCAGCCGTACACGCATAAGACATAATATCGTGGATTTCATGCCCGAGTTCGTCAACAATGACATAAAATTCGGATATACCTGGGCGTACCACTTCCCCAATTCCTCAACCTATCGCTATTTTAATGATTGTACGATGAACGACGATGAAACAAAGTTCAACTACCTGGCCGGCCGGGGTCAGAACTATGCCAACTATCAGGGCGACGAACTGAATATCGTGGGCAAATACGACGTCACCTTCCGTTGCCCCCCAGTTCCGCATAAAGGTGTCTATGAAATTCGTATGGCGGTACCCACCATGGCCGGATGGCACCGCGGTATCACGCAGGTGTATTTCGGCAGCGACCCCGAACGTCTGCCGGCTGCCGGCATACCCGTAGATATGGCTACAGGAGGTTTGTTGCGCAGGACACGCAATGAGGACGTACCCAGCAATACCGGATGGGAACCGGACACAGAGGATGATGACTACAATGCCGAAGTGGACAAGAAGATGCGTAACGCAGGATTCATGAAGGGCATCAACTATTTCTGTTCGGTTCCGGGAAGTGCCGAGACGGCACGCTCAAAAGAGATGACCACCCGACGCATCATCGTCAGACAGATGATGGATCCCGACCAAACCTACTATCTCCGTTTCAAGATTTGCCAGGATGAGACGGACCGACAGCTTTTCCTGAATTATATGGAATGGTGTCCTAAGGAAGTATATGACAACCCGTTTGAGCCGGAAGATATCTGGTGAAATTTTGTTTGAAATGTTTGTTTGACCCTATAGAGACGAACCTTGTTTGGTAGAGTCGAAATGAATTTCACTCTGACCTAGCTAAATAGCAGCATTGACACTATAAGGGGTCTATGCCATAATACTTCCGTTAGGGAATGCAAAAAAAGCTACTATGTTAAGCTATATGTTTGTATGAGCACTGCTGATAAAGCGGCGCTTATGGTCTGAAAATATATAATTACCAATTTTATATATCAGATTTGTTAGAAAAAATATAAATAATTTGCAGAAATGTAAAATAGTCCATAATTTTGCATAAACAGGTTTACATATTTTTAAAAATGTTATTCAATAGGTACATAGTTGAAAATATAATTATCCAAATCGATTATTGAAATAAAAACTCAGACGTAAGATGATTTGTCCTTATTGTAAAACTATAATTAGAGATGATTCACGTTTCTGTAGGAAATGTGGGAAAAATTTAGAAGTCATCAATAAATTAAGTGATGATAGTTGTACTAATGAATTGGTATCTAATACACCTTCTCCTGACTTATCCAAAAATCAAAAAATCAGAAGCAATACTGTTAGCAAAAAAGGACAAAATAAATCTGTATTTGGGGCAATAAGAAGTATTTTATACCTCTTGCTTATACTAATAGTCTCTGGTACTGCAAGGGTGTGTTTTTCTAATCATAATACGTCTGGAAGAAATGAAAATTTGAAGAGCAAGTATTATGCAAATAATAAGAAGACAGAAGAGAACCTTGAAGCACAACTTAAATTTGCTGCTGAAAAAATCGACAAAATGACTCCTATCAAATTGTCGGAAAATATGACAGTAACTTCATGTAGGTTAAATAATAAATCAATGGTATATACCGCAACATATACTTCAATAAATACTGATGAGATAACAGATGATTTTTTGAATGATAATAAGAAATTAATTTTAAATATGATCTGCTCAAAAATGACTGATAGTCAAAGAAAATTGTTTTTGGCTATGAAAAAAGCAGGTTATAACTATATTTATGATTACAAAGATATTTCAGGGATGTATATTCTAACTTAAAAATGCACCACCTGTAATAATCTAAAACTGCACCACTATCATTGATGAAAAGTTAATCCTTTCAGGTTATTCCTCTGCTTCCTGAAGTGAGGCGTAGCCGAATGGAAGGAAGCAGAGGAAT
>JAZLIY010000093.1:0-3398 GCA_045617645.1 Bacteroidaceae bacterium
GGCTCCAAAAACACATGGAGGCGGTCATTTTTGGGGCTATAGCACGGATTCAGTCCGTATTGGGCATATATTCCTGAGCTTGCATCACGATCAAAATAAAGATCCATTGGCATACAGCGAAACGGTTTATGCCAGTTTGCCGGTGGACAGTCTTAAAGGAATAGAACCGGGAGATAGCATAACATTGAGCGTCAACACACTTGATGGAATAATAAGGCAATTTGAATTTACGAAATGAATATAGCGGTCTTGATATCGGGTGGGGTAGATAGCGCAGTAGTTGTCCATCAACTTTGTGAGCAAGGACTCAAGCCAGATCTACACTATATAAAAATAGGTATGGAAGGCGAGGATACAGGTTGCACGGCGGAAGAGGATATAGAACTTTCTCGGGCCACGGCTCGTAAGTATGGTCTTCGTTTAGAAGTGACGGATTTACAGAAAGAATATTGGGAACAAGTTGTAGGTTATACGATGGAACGGGTAAAGAAAGGTCTCACGCCCAATCCGGATGTTATGTGTAACCGTCTGATAAAGTTTGGTGCTTTTGAGGAAAAAATAGGCCATCAATACGACAAGGTTGCCACAGGACATTATGCCACAAATATAAAGCATGGTGGTAAAATGTGGCTTGGTACGGCCAAAGATTCTGTAAAAGACCAGACGGATTTTCTTGCTCAGTTGTCATATGGACAGTTATGTCATACGATATTTCCTATCGGGCATCTGATGAAAGAAGAGGTGCGACAAATAGCACTGGATGCCCATTTGCCAAGTGCCCGCCGCAAGGATAGTCAGGGCATCTGTTTCTTGGGCAAGATCAATTATAATGATTTCCTGCGACGATTTATGGGAGAGCAAGAAGGGAAAATCATTGATATAGAAACGGGGAAAGTCATCGGTTTCCATCGAGGCTATTGGTTTCATACGATAGGTCAGCGTAAAGGACTGGGCTTGGGTGGAGGACCCTGGTTCGTGGTAAAGAAAAACATACGAAAGAATATCGTCTTTGTGGCACGAGGTTGGGATACGCAACTGCAATACGGACATGATTTCCGTTTGGCCGACATGCATTTCATTACTGAGAACCCATGGGAAAATCCGCAGAATATACCCATCCAATTCAAGATAAGGCATGTAGGCCATTTTCTTCCAGGTACGATATCATTGGACGAGGAGGGTTACCATATCCACAGCGAAGCCCCCATTCAGGGTATTGCCCCTGGACAGTTTGGCTGTATATACGATGACGCCGCTACCGTATGTTACGGAAGCGGCGAGATCGGAATTTTCAAAGAGCGATAGCAAATTATTTGGCCGGTGCCCATTTGCAGCGTACAGGAGAAATGATTTCGCCGGCCTTTTTCAGTTCAGCCATGGCTTTGTCCACGTCTTTTCTGTCCAGTCCAGTCATTTCTGCAATCTTTCCTGCGTTTAATGGTTCTCCGGCTTCTTTCATAGCCTTTAATACTTGTTCTTTGGTTTCCATAATTCAGTTGTTTTTATTGTTGTTTTATTTGGTGGTTTCTTGAAAGAAAGAAAAATTGACACTCCCATAGGCTCTATGTTCAATGAAACAGGGATGGGACGTAAAGTCGTTTGTTTTTCCGTGCTCCAAAACAAAAAGTCCGTCCTTTTTCAAAAGTCCATGCCCCATAATCATGTCAGGTATTTTGGATAGATCCTGCAAGGTGTAGGGTGGGTCAGCAAAAATAAAATCGAACTTTTCATGACAATGTTCCAGGTAACGGAACACATCACCACGAACTGGCAATGCAGCCAAATCTTGTAACTGTTGTACGAACCGTTGTATGAATGCGTAGTGCAACGGGTCTTTTTCCACCGAAACAACCCGTTCACAGCCACGACTGATAAGTTCCAGGGTAATGCTTCCCGTGCCGGAGAACAAATCGAGAGCAACAGGTCCTGCGTCAAAGTCAATGTAGTGTTGAAGGACGTTAAATAGGTTTTCTTTCGCAAAATCTGTCGTGGGTCGTGCTTTGAATGTTCTGGGAACTTCGAAGTGCCTGCCTTTGTATTTTCCTGTGATTACGCGCATGTTTCTACGTGTAGGATGTATTTTTTGATTTCTTCTATCAGTGATTCCGTTGCATCCGACAAGACACAAATGTCCTTGATCGCATCTAGTCCTAATGTTTTCCAGACATAGAGAATATAATATAGGCGATCTATGTCGGTGCTTGAAGGATAGTCGCATGCAAAATGCAATTCTCCGAACGTGAACGTGAAGACATAGAGGTGTTTCTGGAATATTTGGATGTAGCAGGATGTTCCTTCTGAATGTTTACGCCCTTCGTCTTCTGCTATTTTTTCAAGTAAAGCTCCTTGTATGGAGTGAAATGTGGTGATGGGATATACGTTCAGTACGATTTTTTTTAACTTTTCGGACAAATGGTATAGTACTACGATTTCCGGCTTTTTGAGAATTTCATATTGTATATCTGAGTCATCTGTCGCTTTGGTACTAAAGGTCATTCGGTATAGTGCCGTCATTTCCTCTCTTCTGAATTCGTCGAGGGGAATATATGTCGTGGGGGTTCCTGCCAGAAATTCCACGGAATCGTATTCATATTCCATTATCCGTGGCTTGGTGAGATGCAATTGTAGGACCTTTTCCAAATTCTCGTTGTCATGCCCCACGTAATCTTCTTGCTGTAGTAACCCACCTGATGCGTTGTATATATATAAAGAAAATCCATCCGTGAAGACACGGATGGATAGTCGATATTTAGTGAAAGAATTATTCCCAGTTCCCGGCATTGTTGTTCCAGTTGTTACCTGCGTCACCAATCTTCAGCCCGGGGTATGCACCCTTTGCATCAGCTTCCTCCTGACGGTTGTAAATGAGTCGCTTGCCCATTTTACCCATACCTTTTAGGAAACAGCTGTCAGGGGCATTACATTCCATAACATTGATGATGGCACCGGAACGGGTCGTGTTGGGACAAGCAACCAGCTCGAATGTGTCACCCAATGAGTAGGGGATGTAGCGCATGGAGTCAGCCTCAAAACCCTCATAGTTGAATAAGGAGTCTTTCAGGGAAACCCATACAGTATCACGACGGAAACCTTCTAGCCCATTGGCTTTAATAGCATCTGCGTCCCCGCTGTTTACGATTTCGGCAGCTTTCACTTCGGTTAGGCCATCATCCATTTGCTTGTCGGAGAGGACGCCTTGTTTCATGACGATAGGCAATTTACCGCTTTTAACAAATTCTGTCAGAACAGACCAATCTGCGCAATATTCTCCGTCGTGTTGTGCCTTGAAAGCTTCTTCTGCAGAACGGATTTCCAGCAAGCGCGCTTTTACTACGCTTTCGCGGCTTGTCACTTCTGCATTGAAGTCTTGATCATCCTGGATACTACGCCAGCAAATG
>JAZLIY010000094.1:0-2584 GCA_045617645.1 Bacteroidaceae bacterium
GGGCAATGTCGCCCCTTTGTGCTCCGTTCACCTTGCGGATGGCCATCTCCTTGCGCCGTGTCCTGGTGTCGAGGGAGATACTGCTGTATATGCTCATGCCGCAGATGATGAGGCATACGATGCAGAGGATATGGACCCCGGCCTCTATGGCCTCGAATGAATCAATACCCTTTGCCCAGAAATTCCGGAGGTTATGGACTGACGTAGTTACGTATTCCGGGTGAAGTGTCTGCACCAGCTCTTCTATCTCTCTTTCCAATTTCCCGTATTTCCCTTTATGGGGTACGACGATGATATTATCATTGGTTACTGCATTCTTATCTATCAGAATCATGAATTTACTTTCCCGTCTCAGACTCCGGTATGGTATTTGGCTCACGGTTCCGGCAATGGGGTACATGGTTTCCACGTATTGCATTCCTTTCTGTTCATCATTTTGCCAATTATGTACTCGAAGTGTTCCGTCTTGACAGATTCCGATCTTTTCGAGTTCTTTCATGAGTGAATCACTCAGTAGGACACAATGACTTCTGTCCGCATCCCCATGTAGCCAGTGGACAGGCATCTGGCAGAAATCCAGGAAGACCGTGTCATTGAGCCTATGGGTTGATACATAGGAATTCGCCCGTGGATCACCTTCCGGCAGGCTTTTTGCCCATTTGTCTAATTCCGCGATAGGCATTTGTGTGTAGCCATATGGAATAATCTGTTCCACATTCGGATTATTGTTCAGTTCAGTCTTAATCTCCTCAGAACCTTTAATCTTTAATAGTTGATTACTTACCATAAGGCATTTCTTGTAGATGTCCTCATTTTTGGGAAACCCTGCATTCTGACAAATAACCTTACCTATTTGGGACAATTCCAGCGTACCGCATACGAACAGCATACAGATGGTCAGCTGGATGCCTATCATCACGTTGCGGAATACATGGCTGTGACTTTGTTGCATACCGGCAGAAAAACTTTGCTTGTTCCGACAGATGCGCAGGAGGACAATGCCTGTCACCGCGGCACACAGGATGAACAGCAGCAGGGAAATGCAGGGTATGTCGTACAGGGAAGTAATGAACTGGGACGACCGATAGTCCGTTATCAGCATCAATATTAGCGGATGTGAGACGAGGAAGGTGCTCAGCCAGCCATAAAGCCACACGGCTAACAGGAAACTGCACCCTACCACGAGGCCTGTTTCCGTCAACAACATTCCGTACAGTCGCCCCCAGGTGGCACCGTTGGTCATGCGCAGCAGCAGTTCCCTGCGGCGCATCCAGTACAGTTGCACCTGCATACGCAGGAACCCGATGACGGCAGCCAACAGCAGCATACCGGCTATCAGGTACAGGATGACCCGCATTTTCAGGATGCCGTGAAGCCTCTCGTCATCGATGCTTTTTTTCAGGAGCTTTACTTTTACTGTGATATTCAAGGGTTTCAACCGCTCGTTCAGTTCCTTTTCCAGTTGTTCCCGGGTAGATCCTTCCCGCAATATTATTTCACAGATTTCTTCCTGTTCATTCAGGTGAATGCTAAATGAATTGTTATAATCCATACCATCGGCATTGGCGTACAGATTCATTTGCATTCTGTTCATGTATGAAGAAGCGATAACATCCCTTATCATAAGATTCTTATACTGAACATCCATGTCGAATGATAACCCGATGGGATTCTCGTTGCCGAATACTTGATTTGCACATTCCTGGCTAATTATCACCTCTCCTTTTTTCAGCACGGGAATTTTCTCTCCTGTGATGGCAGAGCGGATTCCCCTATAATGAAAATATCCGGCATCCACAAATTGGGTTGTGGTGCATAAATTCCTTTCGGTGGAATCATGTTTGTGGAAAATCGAAAAAGATGCAAATATCCTCAACTCCGGGAAAAATACATCCTCGGCATTCCTTAGTCCTCCGTTGTCGGTGAGTGCCTGGCGGAATGTTGATGCCTTTATGCTTTGAGACTCGTTCTCGCCCCGATGTTCGGGAAATACTTGGTAGCACCGCTCGTAGTAGGGTTCCTGGCAGATGGGGGGAGGTGTAAAGTTCCGCGTGATTGTATGAACGGCTGCCACGGCCACCAGTCCCACTGCCAGCGACACGATGCTGATGAGGGTCTGCAACTTGTATTTCCACAGGTTGCGCAATGCTGTTTTCAGATTATGGCGTATCATAATGTTAATTCATAAATTCATAATTCATAATTCATAATTGATATGCAATTCACTTATTCCTATTCATTCTTCATCATTCCTTTGCGATATATTCCACGGGATTCACCCGGGCTATGTGCAGGATGTGCCATCCCACGATGCACAGGACCAGGAGGTAGGTGAAGAGGCAACCGAACAGGATGGGCAGGACGGGAGAAGGTACGTTTTCTACCATATTAGTGAAAACCGTATCGTTGAGTAACAGGGCTGTCGGAACGGTCACGAGTGTACCCACGGCCAGCAGTACGATATAGAGCCGTCCGAACAACAGGGCAATGTCGCCCCTTTGTGCTCCGTTCACCTTGCGGATGGCCATCTCCTTGCGCCGTGTCCTGGTGTCGAGGGAGATACTGCTGTATATGCTCATGCCGC
>JAZLIY010000095.1:0-60740 GCA_045617645.1 Bacteroidaceae bacterium
TGGTGCTGAATATACAGGTGAAGAGCCTGGCTTCTTCACAGAAGATATGAGCGCAGATTTCCGTAACGCATGGGAAGAGGCTAATGAATATGCCAACAGCGGTGTTTACTCTCAGGAAAGACTTGCTTACTTTGTTGAGAATCTGAACACCCAGAAGAACAGTGTTGAGGAAGCTGCCATCAAGGTTGAGACCGACCAGTTCTACTTCCTGAACTTCCTTGGCGAGGATGTATATGACGAAAATGGTTGGAGCACAGCTGCTTGTAGCGGTGACGCCGGAAGCTTGTTCGACAAGTTCCTGACAGCTGAGTCTGCAGAAGAAGGCAGCAAGTTCCTGTACACTGATGACTACGATGAGAGCGACGAGTTCCGTTCATACTTCGGCTTCGTACAGAACGGTGACAAGTACGCTATTGTTAACGGCAGCAACGGTCTCTACCTGAGCATCGTTAACGGTCAGCCTCGTCTGTCTGCTGAACCTACTTACTTCAACGTAACTCCTGTAGGCTTCGGTGCCGTTGTCATCAGTGCTGCTGATGGTGTTCTCTCTGGTAATCTGGATTCTCAGAGTCTGGAAGTTGCTGCAGAGGGTAACTGCAACACCAACGCCGCATTCCTGATTACAGGTACAGGCGAAGACTTCGATGCTATCCAGAAGGTTGAGGCTAAGAGCTTCAAGGCTGGTGCTATCTACAGCATCGACGGCAAGCAGGTTAACGACAACTTCAAGGGCGTTGTTATCAAGAACGGTAGCAAGTACCTGAACAAGTAATCTATCCTTTAGATTATAGAAATCAATTCGGGGGCGCTGGTTTCAGCGCCCCGGTTTTTGTTTTGTTTGTTTTATTTGTTTTCTTTGTCGCATGGATGCCGTAGGCATCAGACAATGGCTGGCTACCAATATCTCACCCCTAAGGAGTTTAGTGGCTTACCGTCGGTTTCTTGTCGGACTTCCGTCGGTTTCTTGTCGGACTTCCGATGTCATTCTATCGAAGTATTAATGTTTTTCTATCGGACTTCCGATGTCATTCTATCGAAGTATTAATGTTTTTCTATCGAACTTTCGTTGTCATTCTATCGAAGTATTTGTGCCGTTATGCTTCGCTGTTTATCTTTTTGCGCCGCAGTCTAAGTGTGTCAGCTGGCGAAAATCAACAGCTGCGAGACGAAAAATAGAGACAAAAAAAACAGGAGGGGATGCCTCCTGTTGGTTCTTACCGATGCAAAGGGGATTATTAAGCCTCTGCGTTTGTGTACGAGCGCTTTTCTGCGATACGTGCCTTCTTACCGGTGAGGTTGCGAAGGTAGTACAACTTGGCACGACGTACCTTACCGATCTTGTTAACGGTAATGCTGTCGATGCTGGGACTCTCGATAGGGAAGATACGCTCTACGCCTACGGTACCGGACATCTTGCGAACAGTGAAGCGCTTCTTGTCTCCATGACCGCTGATCTTGATGCATACACCACGGTACAGCTGGATACGCTCCTTGTTACCCTCGACAATTTTGTAAGCTACGGTAACGGTGTCGCCAGCCTTGAATTGGGGATAGCTCTTGCCCGTAGCAAATGCTTCTTCAGCAATTTTAATTAAATCAGCCATTTTGATTTTTGTATTATAAATTGTTTGTCGATCACACGTGGGCATAGCCAAGTCACTCTTTTCTTGCCAGCGACCCACGGGAAAGCGGGTGCAAAGATAGACAAAATACTTCACAAACAAGAATCTACCCGTCATAATTTTCGTATTCTGTTGAATTTTCGTAATTTTGCACTCCCTATCGAACCGTAAAAGATGAGAATACGTCCTTTCTCCTGTGTATTTCTGTGCTGTGCCGTCTGCCAGACGTTGGCCTACAACCATAAGGTCAAGGCAGTGGCTTCGGAGCGCATCGAGGTGACGGCCGTATGGGATGAGAAGCCCGACGAAGCCGCCCGTGCCGTGCTGACTCCCTACAAGGAATCCGTGGACAGCGTGATGATGCCTGAACTGGGTACCAGTCTTGTGGCGATGAGTGTGGGGAGGCCGGAAAGCCTGCTCAGCAACTGGACGGCGGACCTGTTGGTAGAACTCTGCCACGAAGCCGGTCTGCCCTCTGCCGACCTGGGACTGATGAACATGGGGGGCTTGCGAAGCCAAATGCCTCAGGGTGTGATACACAGGGGAGACATCCTGCTGATTTCCCCCTTTGAGAATCACGTGGTGCTGGTAGAACTGCAAGGTACGGACTTGCTGGAACTGATGAAGCAGATAGCCGCCAATTTCGGGGAGGGGGTGAGTGCAGGAACGGCATTGGAAATCACCCAGGAAGGAAAACTGAAGCAGGCAACTTTGCACGGTCAGACCATAGAAGAGGGGAAAATCTACCGCGTGGCCACCATCGACTATCTGGCCGAGGGAAACGACCGTCTGTCTGTCATGAGGAAACAGAAGAACCGGTATGATACGGGATGGGTCCTGCACGATGCCATGATGCAATATATCCTTCAGCATAAGGTCATTACGAGCAAGATGGAAGGGAGGGTGGTCATAAAATGAAACGCTTTTTCTTTCTTCTCCTCCTCCTATGTGTGTCGTACAGGGCACTGACGGCCCAGGACCGGCATCTCTTTCTGGTACATACGAGCGATGCCCATTCCTGTGTGGAACCTCTTTCACCGAACACCACCGATTCGCTGCAGGCCGACAAGGGCGGTTTCCTGCGTAGGGTGTCGCTGGTGAAAAGCCTGAGGCAGGAACACGACGCATTGTTGCTGCTGGATTGTGGCGACTTCTCCCAGGGAAGCGTCTATTACAACCTGTTTCATGGCGAGGTGGAGGTGAAGCTGATGAACGAGATGGGTTATGATGCCTGTACGATAGGGAACCACGAGTTCGATTCCGGGTTGGAAAACATGGCCCGCCTGTTCCGGATGGCGCACTTCCCGGTCGTATGCTGCAACTATGATTTTACCGGAACACCCTGTGAGGGACTGGTCAAGCCCTACCTTATTATAGAGCGCGCGGGCATGCGCGTAGGTATCTTCGGCGTCTCTCCCCGACTGGAAGGCCTGGTGCAGAAACGTAACTTTCAGGGTGTATGCTATACGACGCCCATAGAAGCGGCACAGCCCGTGGTGGACACCCTGAGGAGACAGGAACATTGTGACATTGTGGTGTGCCTGAGCCATCTGGGGCTGGGAGAAAGCGAGGAACGTGACCTGGGGTTCATACGGGGAACGCGGGGCATAGACGTGGTGCTGGGAGGGCATACGCATAGTTATCTGGAGCACCCCCGTTATGTGCAGGACATGGACGGACACGAGGTCGTACTGGACCACATGGGCAAGAATGCGCGATTCGTGGGTACGGTAGAGCTGACTTTGTAGCCGGAAAAGGGACTATTCGAAGTTCAGGGTAAGCACAATCATCTTGGAACGGGCTCCGTCCAGGCTTTCCGTAAATTTGGAAAGGGTGCCGTCAATTAGGTCAGTACGGTCTTTCTTCAGGATGTCGGCCAGTCCGAAGCAGAATTTCAGTTCCGGATTGAGCTTGAAGTAGGGTAGGTAGATGTCGCATCCCATTCCTAGTTCCAGATAGCAATCCATCGGCTTGGTGAGCAGAGCACGATGCTTGCGTGTGGTCAGGTCGATGGTGGGTGCTGCACCGGCAACGAAGTACGGACGGAAATTGTTGTACCGTGGTGCTGCAAACTTCAGATCGACGGGAACGGAAAAATAGGTGCTTTTCAGGTTTTGGGTTGTATCGCGCCCTGTAATCTGTTCGTGGAAGAGGATGTGCTTCTGTCCGAAATGCATGGTGGGTGTCACACGCACGGACAAGTACGTGTTCAGTCGCACTTCACCCAGTACGCCAACGCTGAATCCCGGATTATAGTTGTCCACGTCGGCATACCACTGTTCACCCGTAGCAGGGTCGATGTGCCCGTTGTTCTGCATCTCCATGTCCTGTATCTGGAATCCGAACAGGAAACCGTAATGCAGTTTTCGCTGGTCGATGTAGGGACGGTGCTGCAGCTTGCGCGTCTGGGCATGGGAAGCCGTTCCTGCCAGCAGTAACAGCAGCAGGAAACCGATAAGCCGTGTGGATGAAAATAGCTTGTTCATAATGCTCCGTCCATCATAAAATAAACGCGAAAAAGGGCTGAATATTGTTCAAAATGCGGGTTTTCGTGCGGAATGCCGTTTTTTTTAGGTTAAATATGGGCGCGAAATCGCCAAAAATGCCTATCTTTGCATTCGACATTTTTAATAACAGATAAAAGAAAGGAGTTTATTATGGCTTATGTAATTGGTGACGACTGTGTTGCTTGCGGCACATGTATCGACGAGTGCCCCGTAGGTGCTATCTCTGAGGGCGAAAAGTATTCTATCGACCCTGAGCAGTGCACAGAATGCGGTACTTGCGCAGATGCTTGCCCAAGTGGTGCAATCTCTCTGTAAGAACAGGAAAAAAGGATTTTATAACGATCCAGGTAGGGTCAGCGCATGAATGTTCATGCGCTGACTCTTTATTTTAGGGTTACATTGTCTATGCACACCCATCCCTTTCCAACAAGAATGAGAGAACGTACGTTTTGCATGTCAAAGCCCCTCTTATTTCAGTCTGGCCAATGTCTCCTTGATGCGACGCATGGCCTCTATGATGTTCTCGTCGCTTGTGGCATAGCTCATACGGAAGCATTCGGGGCTGCCGAACGCATCGCCGCCCACCGTAGCCACATGGCCAACCTCCAACAGGTACATGGCAAAGTCCGTACTGTTGGCAATGAGTCGGTCTCCGTCCTTCTTGCCGAAGAAACTGCTGCATTTGGGGAACAGATAGAAGGCACCCTGAGGGTCGTTGACCTCCAGCCCGGGAATTTCCTTGGCCAACTTAACGATAAGGTTCTTTCTGCGTTCAAAGGCCAGACGCATTTCCTCCACACATTCCTGTGGACCGTTGAAGGCCGTTTCGGCCGCTTTCTGGCTGACGCTGCAAGGACCGCTCGTATATTGTCCCTGTAACTTGTTGCACCCTTTTACGATCCATTCGGGTGCTGCGATGAAGCCGATGCGCCATCCTGTCATGGCGTATGCCTTGCTCACACCGTTGATGATGACAACCCTGTCGCGTAGGTCGGCAAACTGAGCGATGGAAGCATGCTTTCCAACATAGTTGATATGCTCGTAAATTTCATCTGCAATCACAATCACTCTCTCGTGGCGGAGCAATACGTCCTTCAGTGCTTCCAGTTCCTTGACAGAATAGACACTACCGGTAGGATTGCTGGGAGAACAAAGAATAAGTGCACGTGTGCGTGGGGTAATGGCTTTCTCCAGTTGCTCGGGCGTGATTTTGAAATCCTGCTCTATGCCAGCCTCAATATAAACGGGCGTGCCCTCGGCCAGAAGTACCATCTGGGGATAGCTGACCCAATAGGGGGCCGGTATGATGACTTCGTCCCCGGCATTTACCAATGCCATGACGGTGTTGCAGACACTCTGCTTTGCACCATTGGAACAAAGTATCTGCGAGGGTGAGTAGTCTAACCCGTTCTCGTTCTTCAGTTTGTTGACGATGGCTTTTCGCAGTTCCGGGTATCCGGGTACGGGGCTATAGCGGCTCCAGTTGTCCTCGACAGCCTTGATGGCTGCTTTCTTGATATGCTCGGGTGTGTTGAAATCGGGCTCTCCGACACTCATGTTGATAACGTCCACCCCTTGTGCGCGCAATTCGCTGCTGCGTTGGCTCATGGCCAGGGTTGCACTTGGAGCCAATCGGCTCATACGTTCAGATAGAGAATTTTCCATATTGTGTAGTTTTTTTATTGTTTTGCTTAAAGTTTATGTCCCATTCGAATCTTTTTTGTTTCCAGATAGCGTCGGTTGTATTCGTTCGGTTCAATGATGATGGGTACGTTTTCCACGATTTCCAGTCCGTAACCCTCCAATCCGGCTCGTTTGACGGGATTGTTCGTTATGAGCCGAATCTTGCCGATGCCCAATTCCCGCAGGATCTGTGCGCCTACGCCATACTCGCGTTCATCGGGCTGGAAGCCTAAGTGGATGTTGGCGTCAACCGTATCGTCGCCCTGTTCCTGTAACTTATAGGCGGCAATCTTGTTCATAAGGCCGATGCCTCGTCCTTCCTGACTCAGATACACGACCACGCCTTTGCCTTCCTTTTCTATGAGCTCCATGGCCTTGTGCAGTTGTTCTCCGCAGTCGCAGCGACGGCTTCCGAAAATGTCGCCTGTCATGCAACTGCTATGCATTCTGACCAGGATGGGCTCGTCGGTCTTCCATTCGCCTTTGTATAGGGCAATGTGTTCCAGCCCGTTGCTTTTCTGGCGGAACGGAATAATATGGAAATGCCCGTATTCAGTGGGCATATCGGCCTCGACACCCTTTTCCACCAAAGATTCCTTTTTCAGTCGATAGGCTATCAGGTCTTTGATGCTGATAATCTTCATATCGTGCTTTTTGGCAATCTCCCTTAATTGGGGTAAACGAGCCATGGTGCCGTCTTCGTTCAGAATCTCGATAAGGGCGGCAGCCGGATGCAGACCGGCAAGACGCGCCAGATCGATGGCGGCTTCGGTATGGCCGGCACGTCTAAGCACTCCTTTGTCCTGGGCATAAAGGGGATTGATATGTCCGGGGCGCCCGAAATCCTCGGGCTTGCAGGTGGGGTCGGCCAATGCCCGTATGGTGGCTGCACGGTCGTGGGTGCTGACACCCGTCGTACAGCCCTTCAGCAAGTCCACCGTAATGGTAAAAGGTGTTCCCAGCATACTGGTGTTCTCTTCTACCTGATGTGGCAGTTGCAATTCCTCGGCTCTGCTGATGGTGATGGGTGCGCACAAGACGCCCCTACCGTTCTGGAGCATGAAATTGATCTTTTCGGGTGTTATCATTTCTGCTGCGGTAATGAAGTCGCCCTCGTTCTCGCGGTCTTCGTCATCAACGACAATAACAAATTTTCCCTGTCGAAAATCTTCTATGGCATCTTCTATGTTACAGCCTGATTTCTGTTCGTTATTCATATCCTTTTTTTTCTATGCGTTCGATAATCATATTGCCCAATTTCTGTATCTGGGTCATATCATGCCATAGCCGTAGGCGGAAACGCCAGATGCGAAAGAAAAAGAACAGTCCCACGGGAAACAGAATGCCGGTGGCGATGTTTAGTTTCGCATTACGGAACGGGCGAGTATGAGCGTTCGGTATCAGTATTGGGAATTCATTTATGCGTGTCAATATTACGTTGTCTCTGCTGTTGTGTAGTTCCTTTATTAAGGATTCCAGACGTTCGTCGATACGGATGACAACCGTGTCTTCGCTGTAATGGAAAAATAACAGCCAATAGTTGGGCATCCACCTAAGGTGTGTCGTCTGGACATAGTCGGCACATTCCTGAATCAAATGCCCCATGTCTTCTTTTATTCGGGTATAATGCGGTGGGTCGATAATGACCTCCTTGCGGTTGATGTGTCTTTCAGACCGAAGTCCGAACAGTCGTTGGAAGAACGTACGGTATCCCTCGATATTGAAAACCACAGAGTCTTTGTTTGCGCGATTAATCAAGAAGATGCCGATGGGCAGCAGTACGGCAGTACTCAGCCAAATACCGGACACAATGTTCCATTCGCCCGTTTTCGCCATTTTCTCGCTACCTACGTTCACAATATAATAGAAAATGAAAATGATGACGCTTATGACTACAGGTACACCCAATCCACCTTTGCGGATGATGGCGCCCAAAGGAGCCCCGATGAAGAAAAACAACAGGCAGGCAATGGACATGGTGTATTTTTTGTGTGCCTCCATCTTGTGTTTGCGGAGTGCCTCGTTGTCGTCGTGACTCTTTAGGCTGTAATGCACATATTCCATTTGCGAGGCTTCTGCCTTTTCGAGCGCCGTCTTCCATACTTCCGCCTTTTTTTCTTCGTTCAGCAGATAATAAATCGTGTCGAGGGGGGCTGATTCCGTAGCAAGATTTATGATTTCGGTCGAATCGTTCCGTCCTTTTGAAAGATGCTTTGTCATATAACGCAGTTCAACACCTTTCCAGATGGCATGGCCGGTGCTGTCAACCATAGCCGAAAGGGAGTCAATACCGGCATGAATATCTTTTAGGTTCTTTGTCTGGGCGTTTCCGGAAAAGCGATTGGCGTCCATCAGGTCGAAATTGCCGTTGAAAGGAATCAGATCGACTTCTTCCACAAAGGACTCACGCATGTACGGGATGTTTGCCCTTAGGGCATTTCCACCCCCACGCTGTGTCTCCATATTGCGGAAACGTTCTCCTCCGTATAGGGTCAGCATTAAATGCATCTTGTCCTCCGTACTTTGCAGTCGTGCACTATCGGCCAAAACGATCTGTGCGTCCTCGTATCCGTCGGTGTTGCTGTAGATCATGACGCCATACAGCATACCCGTTTCTTTGTCTTTGTATTCGACAAATAGATTGTATCCGGGTATCTCGTTGTAGAAAATACCTTCAGGAATTTCCAGCTCGGGCGACTTCTGTTTCATACTCCAAACCAAAGCCGCCAATTTTTTTGTGGCTTCTGGTCCCACTTTGTTCTGGAAATAGAAACTGCCACCACACACGATCAATGCGAAGAAAAAGACGGGCTGCAGGATGCGCGTAAGAGGAATGCCGGCAGATTTCATTGCCAGCAGTTCGAATCGCTCACCCATGTTTCCAAAAGAAATCAAAGATGCAAGCAATACGGCCAATGGCAAAGACATGGGAATCAATGTGAGCCCACTATAATAGAAAAACTTGAGGAGAATTTCTGTACTTAGTCCCTTGCCGATAAGTTCTTCCACATAACGCCACATGAACTGCATCATGAAAATGAAAAGGCAGATAAAGAACGTTCCTGCAAAAAGCTGTAGATACGTCTTCAGAATGAACAAATCCAGTTTCTTTATCACTTTCATGCGCGCGAGTATGCGTAAATCGGCTGCAAAGATACGATTAAGCGAGCGATTTGCCAAATTTTGTGCAAACCGAGTGCGGAAAATTTTATTCTTATGGCGAGGTGCTGCCAAAATACATCGACCGTTAAAATTAATTAATGCACTATGCATAATTAATCATTTTCACTGAGGTGCGGAAAGGCAAGACGGAACGAAAGTCGTTAATTTTATGGTATAAATAGAATTTTTCAGCTATTTATTTGTGGGTGTCGGAAATTTATTCTACCTTTGCAACCGCAAAAACGCAGGAGGCGGGATAGCTCAGCTGGTTAGAGCGTCGGATTCATAATCCGAAGGTCAAGGGTTCAAGTCCCTTTCCCGCTACGGAAAACAAGAATGGAAAAGACTTACAGATTGTAGGTCTTTTTTTCGTTTTGGTGTTTTTCCATCGTAATATTTGGAAAAATAAAGAAAAAACGCTACTTTTGTAAGTCAACGCTCAAATAAGCGTAAAGATATAATATAAGCTTTTAGAATGAAAGAGCCCATAAAGGAAAAGATGATTTCGCGCAACACATCGGTTAGGGATGCTTGTTTGCGAATATTCCGTTTCGTTCATGTGGAATGGGCGTTTTTCGTTCTTGTATGGCTATGGGGCGCATGGTATTATGGTGATGTGCTGAAGGTGGCACGTGCGCAAAGCTTTTGGGTGGCAAATCCCATGCAGATGGAATTCGTGTTGAATAAATCGAACGGATGGATATGGTATGTGGGACGCATGGTATTGCAGCTGTATTATTATCCATGGTTGGGCGGCTTAGCTTTGGCCATCTTGCTGGGAGGAGGCAGTGCTTTGATAAATCGGGTGTTACGTATTCCGCCGTATTTCAAATGGATTGGCTATATCCCAGCCTTGGCTTATCTGTTTGTCGTATCCTATTCGGGACTTGACGTTTATTTCGAGACAGAAACGGGTGCCTTTTTCGGATGGCCCTGTGCCGTATTCATCTTTTTCCTGTTTCTTGCCTTGTTGCAAATGGCGTTTTCCAAACAATCGTTGTATGGTCTATTCCGTTCTTCTGGCAAGACTCCAGTTGGGGGCAGTTTCTTGCAATTGACCGTCTGTGTCATAGGATTCGTCGTATGCATTTCGTTTGTGGAACAAAAACGGCCGTATGTGAGAGTAATCAGCAAAATGATTCTTCATACTATGTCTCAGGATTGGGACGGAGCAATAAAAACAGCACATCGGTATGCCTATCAGAGCAATCGGCCTATGGCAGCCCATTATGCCATTGCCTTGATGCATAAAAACCAACAATGTGACCGGATGTATGACATTCGATTGGACTTCGATTCCTTGTATATCCATGGTTGGAACGGAAAGCCGAAAGTGTCAAACAGGTTGTTTGAATCGGAGTGTAACTTTCATGCTGGACTTGTCCAAACGGCATATCGCAACTGCATGGAGATGATGGTGACAAACGGTCCTTCGATACGAGGACTAGAATTGATGACAAAATGTGCCTTGATGAGAAATGAGTGGCGGTTGGCTGGAAAATATCTGTGTATTTTGAAAGATGTTCCTTTTGAGTCACATTTTTATCGGAAATATGTAAAAATGCTTTCTGCGCCCAAACTGATAAATGAAGATTCAGAGATTGCTCATATCAGGTTGACAGAACCGATGCACGATGCATTTGAAAGTTCTTTCGCACATCCGGTCTTTCTTGGATATAATGTCAGGTTGCGCGAAGGCCGTAGCGCAAATGCGGCATGGAATAGTATGGCCGCTTGTCTTTACAGCAAGATGATGCCGGACTTCGTGGCGCGAGTCGTACCTTTCAGAAATGCATCGCTTCCGGAAAATGTGGCAGATGGTATTCTTCTGGCATCGAATGGACAACCCCAGTTGGTTCAGATGTTCCAGCATATGGACTTGAGGATTCAACGCCTTGACGGATTTCTGAAAGGGGTCAGCCCCTACTTATCCAATCGGCCAGGAAATGCACGAAAATTATTTGACCGCTACAAGGGGTATTATCCCTATTACTATTTCTTTGGAAACCTACACAACACGATACGGCAAGATGAAAGTTTCCAATCAGCCATCAATGGAGGTGAAGTCCGTCAAACTGTAAATTAAGGTTGCAAATGAGTCGAAAGAGCATAATTTTCTTGATTTGGCCTTGTTTGTGGGCATTGCAGGCTTGTAGAAATGAGGCGTCTGTTCCTCTCCGATATACGCAGCTGGATTGCGATGCTGCCGTGTATCCTGACTATCGGGATATTGTTATTCCTGCAAACATAGCTCCTCTAAACTTCCTTGTGGACGATCCTTCTGCAACTGAATTTGTGGTTGAATTCCATGGTAAAGGAATCCCTTTGACCATAGGGGCAAATCGTAATGGGAAAATGCGTATCGACAGTGTGGCTTGGCGAAAAATGCTTCAGGAAAACCGTGGTGACGTAATTCAAGTTTCCATTTATGCCAATCAAAAAGATGGCTGGAAAAAATATAACGAATATGGCATCTCGGTTGCTGAGGAGGAGATAGATAATTACCTTAGCTATCGTCTTATAGAACCAGGATACGAGATGTATCGCCAATTAGGGCTTTATCAACGTAATCTGACAAATTGGGATGTAAATATAATTTACGAAAATGATCGTGAGTATTGCGAGAAAGATGTTCATTGTATCAATTGTCATAATTTCCGTAACAACAGCACCCAGGATATGTTATTCCATGTCCGTGGTGCACACAACGGCACGATTTTTGTGCGCGACGGAGTGCCAACAAAGGTTCAGATAAAGGACAGTACGATTATCACGTCCGGGGTATATCCGTCGTGGCATCCAACGGAAGATCTGGTCGCCTTTAGCACTAACCTAACGGGACAGGCCTTTCATATATATCATAACGAAAAAGTAGAGGTCGTGGATGAGGCCAGTGATTTGCTGTTGTATGATGTGGCAAAGAATGAAGTGAATCATATCGTGCGTTCACGAATGCAGTTGGAAACCTTTCCCTGTTGGAGCCCTGACGGAACGACATTGTATTATTGCAGCTGCGATTTGAAGGGACGTATGGAAGAAACGGCACCTGACAGCCTTATTACCAGTTATATACTATCGCATTTTGATAGTATATATTATGATTTGATGAAGGTGAAGCTTGACATGGAAAATCGCACGTTTTCTGAACCACAGATGGTGGTGGATGCGAGTGCGATGCACAAAAGCATCACGGTGCCACGTGTAAGTCCTGATGGCAGGTATGTTCTTTATACATTAGGAGATTATGGCCAATTTCATGTTTGGCACAAAAGTAGTGATCTTTGGGTGAAGGATTTGGAAAAGGATAGCTGCTATGCGTTGAGTGAGGCTAACAGCGAAGAGGCCGACAGTTATCATTCCTGGAGCTCGAATGGACGGTGGATCGTTTTCAGCTCAAGGCGTGATGACGGGAACTATACGCGGCCATATATTGCTTATTTTGACAAGAATGGTACTGCCCACAAAGCGTTTCTCTTGCCGCAGGAAGATCCAGGGGCAAATGTATTGCTTTTGAAAAGTTACAATGTACCGGAATTAACAAAGGATAAGGTTAAAGTGAATGCTGATTCATTGCGCGATTGTGTATATAAGACAAATGGTATTAACACTAAATATATTCAAAAATGAGAGTAATTATTGAACCTGATTATCAGCAGCTTTCACGTTGGGCTGCAGAGTATGTGGCTGGCAAGATAAATGCTGCAAAGCCAACACCGGAAAAACCTTTTAAGTTGGGATGTCCCACCGGCAGTTCACCGCTTGGCTTGTATAAACAGTTGATTGAAATGTACAAGGCAGGGGAGGTCAGCTTCCAAAACGTAGTAACATTCAACATGGATGAATATGTGGGATTGCCGGAAGAACATCCAGAAAGCTATCATAGTTTCATGTGGACGAATTTCTTCAGCCATATTGACATTAAGAAGGAAAATGTACATATTCTGAACGGAAATGCCTCTGATCTGGCTGCTGAATGTGCTGCATACGAAGAGGCAATAGTAAAGGCCGGAGGAATAGATCTGTTTATGGGGGGGATCGGTCCCGATGGACATATTGCCTTTAACGAACCGTTCTCTTCTTTGTCGAGTCGCACTCGTGTCAAGAGCCTTACAACAGATACGATCATTGCAAACAGCCGCTTTTTCGATAACGATGTGAACAAGGTGCCCAAAACTGCTCTTACGGTCGGTGTCGGAACTGTGATGGACGCCAAGGAGGTTCTTATTGTTTGTAACGGTCACAATAAGGCACGTGCTCTACAGCATGCCATCGAAGAGCCAGTAGGACAGATGTGGACGATCAGCGCCCTACAGATGCATCCACATGCTATTATTGTCTGTGACGAAGCAGCTACGGACGAATTGAAGCATGGGACATATAAATATTTCAAGGATATAGAGAAAGATAATCTGTAAGGGAATAAAAAAAGGTGGCATCGCGATGCCACCTTTTTTATTAAAATAACGTGTTTTCTATTATCTTTCCCATCTGCCATACACAACGGACGTTTAGCTTATCGTCCATTACCATGATATCGGCATCTTTTCCGCGCATCAACGCGCCTTTTCTATGATGTACTCCCATAATATGTGCTGGTGTCTCGCTGGCCATACGGACTGCGTCTTCCAATGGGATTTCTGCATTCACCATAGTACGTATCAGTCGGTCGGTCGTGGCAATGGAACCTGCCAAAGCGGAGTGGTCGGCCAATTTACATACACCATCTTCGATGATAACGCGAGGATCAAACGCTTTTGCATCTGTATCCGCAGCAGCAACAGCCAATGCATCTGTAATAAGCGCCATACGTTCTACGCCTTTGATTTTATAAGCCATACGTAAAATGGTAGAAGGTACGTGTACGCCATCTGCAATAAGTTCCACAGTCATGTCATCTATCAGATATACACTTTCCACAGTTCCTTCGTATTTATATTCCCGTTTGTTGTGGAAGCCGGGCATTGCATTATAGAAGTGGGTTACATGTGTAAATCCGGCTTCGTAGGCCGATTTTACGTCGCTATAATTGGCGCAAGTATGAGCGATGCTTGGTAGAATGTTCTTTGTGGCACAAAACTTGCCGAATTGCATTGCCCCTGGCAGTTCGGGGGCCGCATCCCAACGAGCAATGCAAGGCGCATGTTCGACAAGAGGAATGTATTCTGCTGGTGATGGGTTCTTAATCCATTCAGGAACCTGAGCCCCTGCCTTGATAGGACTGAGGTACGGTCCTTCCAAATGCAATCCCAAAATGCCAGAACTGGGCTCTTTCATTAGTTTTTCGCATGTTTCCACCGCTTTTTCTATCATGGGGATGGTGCTACTGCTCAGTGTGGGGAATATGCTGGTGGTGCCGTGCTTGGCGTGAGCTGCAGCGGCTGTAAGAAAGGCCTCTTCCGTACCTTCCTGAAAATCGCGTCCTCCACCGCCGTGGGCATGTATTTCGACCCCTCCGGGTAGTACGTACATTCCTTTTGCATCAATGATTTCGGCTCCGATGATGGCAAGGTCACAATTCGTGACTTCGAGGATTTTACCGTCACGTATGATGATACTGCCGTCTTTTAACCATCCTTGTGGGGTAAGAATCTTGCCGTTGATAATTTGAGTTAGCATTGTATGACTTTTATGAAAGTTATTTTGTCATGGAAAATATTACATCCATAATTTGTTTTCCTATTTCGTCAGCGGCTTCCATAGTGGCAGCTTCGCTGTATACGCGGATGATGGGTTCCGTGTTGCTCTTGCGTAGATGCACCCATTTGTCCGGAAAATCAATCTTCACGCCGTCAATGTCATTCACTTCCTCGTCCTTGTACATTTCCTTGACACGTGCCAGAATGGCATCTACGTCAGTGTCGGGCGTCAGGTCAATCCGATTTTTGGCAATGAAATAGGACGGGTATGTAGCACGCAATTCGCTTGTCTTACAACCTTTCTTTGCTAAATAGGTAAGGATCAGAGCGATGCCAACAAGTGCATCGCGGCCATAGTGGGCAGCCGGATAGATGACTCCGCCGTTTCCTTCTCCACCAATAACGGCTCCGGCTTCTTTCATCTTTGTGACGACGTTTACTTCGCCTACGGCTGCAGCCGTATATTGTTTCCCGTATTGACGGGTTACGTCGCGTAAGGCTCTGGTGCTGCTTAGGTTGCTTACGGTATTTCCAGGCGTGTTTTGCAGGACATAGTCGGCAACGGTAACCAAGGTGTATTCTTCTCCGTACATGACTCCGTTTTCGCAAAAGAGGGCCAAGCGGTCAACGTCCGGATCAACGACAAATGCAATGTCCTGTTCTCCTTTTTGCATCAAGGATTTGATATCGCCAAGGTTCTTTTCCAGTGGCTCTGGATTATGCTGAAAATCTCCTGTCGGTTCTGTGTACAAACCTGTAATGTGTCTTACGCCCAATTGCTCCAGTAGTTTGGGCAGGATGATGCCTCCCACGGAGTTCACACTGTCGAATGCCACATGAAAATCGGCTTTCTTGATGGCTTCAACATCGACCAACTCCAATGCCTTGACCATGTCGATGTGCTTCTGGTCGTAAGTGTTGTCCTCGCAGTAATGACCTAAATGATCTATGTCTGCATATTCGAATTCACCGTTTTCTGCAATGCGAAGCACTTCGTTTCCTTCTTCCTTGTTCAGGAATTCACCGTTTTCGTTTAATAATTTCAGCGCATTCCACATACGTGGATTGTGGCTCGCCGTGATGATGATTCCTCCGCAGGCATTTTCCATCGTAACGGCAATCTCCGTTGTTGGTGTACTGGCAAGTCCGATGTTCACAACATCAAACCCCATTCCCATGAGTGTTCCACAAACGACGTTCTTGACCATTTCGCCGGAAATACGTGCGTCACGGCCAACAACTATCTTGTTGGACTCTTTTGTGGTTGTTTTACGGATAAGGGTGGCGTATGCAGAGGTAAACTTGACAATGTCAAGGGGATTCAGCGTGTCTCCTGTGCGACCTCCGATCGTTCCTCTGATGCCGGAAATAGACTTTATCAGTGTCATAATGTCAGTCTTTTTTCGAATTGTTATGCAAAGATACGATTAAGTGAGGAAAAGACAAAAAATGTTTTGTAAATTCGCTTGTTTAATTGTATCTTTGTTGAAATTTTTACAAAAAAATAATCAAAGAACAATGAAAATCTCATTTTTTAAGTGTTTAATAACGGCTGCAATGAGCTTGGCATTTGTGGCTTGTGAATCACCCACACGTCTGGAAGTGGGTCAACGTACGGATGCATTGGATGACTCTGCATGGGAGTCTTCCAGTTGGATTTCCGTGGTGAATGCACCTGTCGTTACCGACCGTATCGGAGGATTTCATCGTGCCGCCGATGGTGCGAGCTGGTTTGTTTCTGCTGTGATCAACGAAAAGAAAGTCGTTTCTGCCAAATGGATGACTTCGGGCTTGGGTGTTTATGAATTATTTGTCAACGGGAAACCAGTCGGTACAGAAATTTTGAAGCCGGGTTTCACTCATTACGCCAAGACGAAACGTTCTTTTACATACGACATTACAGATGCGTTTAAGACAAAGTCCGGTGCAGAAAACGTGCTTTCGGCACAGGTTACTCCCGGATGGTGGGCAGATAAGATTATTACCAGTGGTGGTCATGAGGGAATGATAGGAAAGAAATGTGCTTTCCGTGGCGTCCTGGAGCTCACATACGCAGACGGCAGCAAGAAACTGTTCGGTACAGATACTGAAAACTGGAAAGCTGGCATCGCAGGACCAGTCAAGCATGCAGCCATTTTCGACGGTGAAGAATACGATGCTCGTGAATTGCCTGGGTATAAAACTCCGGAAAAGTTGTCAGCACCAGAAATAAACACCGAATTTTCCGGCGAAATTTTACCGTCCAACGGAGCTGAAATTTATTTGCGTCGCGACCTGGCACTTGCTCCTACGCGTGCCTACATTTGGAACGGGGTAGAGGGCGAGAATGAGGAAGCATACGGTAAGGTGGTCGTTACGAAAGAATTTGCACCGGGAGAGCCGATGATTCTGCGTCCTGGCGAAACACTTGTCGTGGATTTCGGACAGAATTGTGCCGCTGTTCCGTCTTTTGTTTTCAACGCAAAAGAAGGAACAAAAATAACGTGTTTTCCATCGGAACTGCTGAATGATGGTAACGGAGCCAAGAACCGTGGTATGGATGGACCGGAAGGGAGTGTACATCGCCGTAATTTACGTATCCAAGACGATGCCATACGGTTGGAATATACGTTTGCCCATTCGAAAAAGCCAGTGACCTATTACCCACATTGTACGTTCTTTGGCTATCGGCTCGTGTCCCTTACGACGACAGACGAAGTCACGTTTGAAAGTATTCAGTCAATCCCCGTTTCTTCTATTTCCAAAGAGTTGGAAACAGGTGTCATTACAACAGGAAACGGCCTTATAAATAAACTGATTTCTAACACAGTATGGGGGCAGCGCTCGAATTATTTGTCCGTAACGACAGATTGTCCTCAGCGCGATGAACGTCTCGGATGGACAGCCGATACGCAGGTCTTTGCCGAAACGGGAACGTTCTTTGCCAACACGGCAAACTTCTTCCATAAGTGGCTGCGTGATATGCGCGATACCCAAAACTCACTCGGAGCATACCCAGGAGTGGCACCTATGGCACAATACGGTGCCGGAGATGGAGAGCATGGTGATATGATGCGTGTCGGTTGGGCAGATGCCGGCGTTATCGTTCCCTGGACGGTATGGAAACAGTTTGGCGATACTGAAGTTATTGATGAATCCTGGGAATCCATGGAAAAGTTCATGAATCACATGAACGAGAACAAATATGACCATAATGCCCTAACTGCAGAAAACGGCAATTATCAATGGGCCGATTGGCTCAGTTACGAACCGCTTGAAAGTTGTAGCGGCAGGGCATTCGGCCCTGATGGACCGCTCCCGGATGCCATTGAATATTGGAATTATCTATGTGCCTCTTATTGGGCAATTGATGCCGGTATGATGCGTGATATGGCAGCCGCAACAGGTCGCGATGCAGAGAAATACCAAACGATGGCCAATGAGGCAAAGAATTACCTTCGCGAGAAATTCCTGACAGAAAACGGAGATTTCAAGATAGAGATTCTCAATACCATGCAGACCCCAGCTCTTTTTGCCCTCAAGAACGACCTGGTCGAGGGAGAGTCCAAAGAACGTATGATTGCTCGTTTACGCGAGAACTTTGTTCAACATGAGAATTGTCTTCAGACAGGCTTTCTCGGTACTTCTATCCTGATGGGAACATTGACGCAAAATGGAATGAGTGACATTGCTTACGAATTGCTCTTCCAACGCAAGAATCCCAGTTGGCTATATTCTGTTGACAATGGTGCTACCACCATCTGGGAGCGCTGGAATAGTTATACAATAGAAAACGGAATGGGACCTCAGGGAATGAACAGCTTCAATCACTATGCCTATGGTGCTGTCTGTGAATGGATCTGGGAAACCGTTGCCGGAATAGCTGCCGATCCAAAAATCCCAGGCTTCAAACACATCATAATGCAACCGATTCCCGATAAGAGGCTTGGACATTTAGAGGCAACGTATTTATCAGCCGCTGGTCTTATCAAGAGTTCCTGGAAATACGAAGGCGACAAATGGATCTGGAATTTTACGATTCCCGAAGGTGCCACGGCCTCAGTAACCCTTCCGGGCGAAAACGAGAGTCAGGAATACGAGGCCGGCTCTTATACGCTTGAAAGGTAATGCTTCCTTATCGGTAAGAGAAGAGACAAAAGATGTGGATTAATTGTAATTTTTGAATAATATTTGTACCTTTGCGCCATATAATACGAAAAATGAAACAGTTCCTTCTTTTTTTTGTGGCTTTGTTGTCCGTTTGCAATAGCATACAGGCAAAGGTCTATACGGTCGTATCTCCCAACGGAGTAAATGAGATGAGTGTGAATGTCTCAGACAAAGTCCAGTGGGGTGTGAAACATAGAGGCAGAGAGATCATAAAGCCATCGGTGATCAGCATGACTCTTTCCAATGGACAGGCTCTTGGAGATTCTCCCAAGGTTAAGTCGGCAAAGGTTTCAAAGGTGGACGAAACAATCAAGCCTCTGTTTTATCGGAAAACGGAAATAAAGGATGTATATAATTGCCTGAAAGTTAATTTTGCAGGTAATTATGCCATTGAGTTTCGTGCATATGATACAGGTGTTGCTTATCGGTTCTCAACAGCCAAAAAGGATAGTTTGACCGTAGTGGACGAGGCTGTAAACTACAACTTTGGCGCTGATTATAAAACGTTCACTCCGTATTCCAACGATCCTCGTAAAGGCGAAAGGTATTGTGTCTCTTTCGAATCTTATTATGATGAGGCTCCCCTGTCGCAACTGTATGAGGATTCGCTTATCATAACCCCCATGCTCGTAGATATGGGTGACGGTTGCAAGGTGGCTTTGATGGATGCCGGTCAGGAGGATTATCCTGGAATGTTTATGAAACAGAATCCGTCAAAGAATGGCATTATGGGCGAATTTGCTCCTTGTCCGTTGGCGTTTGTCAAATCAGGGGCAAACATACTTCCGACAAAGCGTGCTGATTATCTGGCAAGAACTTCCGGTACCAGAACTTTCCCATGGAGGGTTGCCGTGATTAGCGACAAAGATGCCGATTTGGCAAACAATGATCTGGCATATTGCTTGGCTCCGGAATGTCGTTTGGATGATGTTTCGTGGATAAAGGCAGGAAAGGCTGCCTGGGATTGGTGGAATGGACAGAATGTGGTAGGCGTGGATTTTTCAGCGGGCTGCAATATGGAAACGTACAAGCATTACATCGATTTTGCCGCCGAGAACAACTTAGAATATTTTGTCATAGATGCCGGATGGTGTGCAGGCCCATCACTCCTGAAACCCAAAATGGACATGGCAGAGCTGGTATCATACGGTAAAGATAAAAACGTGAACCTGCTCCTATGGGCGTCCTGTTCCCAGGTCATGGAGGAATACGAGGCTGCTTTTCGATATTATTCCAGTATCGGAATCAGTGGGTTCAAGCTCGATTTCTTTGACCGTGATGATCAGGTCATGATGAATCAGCTGTACACCTTAGCAGCATGTGCAGCCAAGTATCATTTACTGCTGGATCTCCATGGAATGAAGGCTTTCGGTATCAATCGCCCGTATCCCAATGTACTGAGCTACGAAGGAGTAAAGGGTTTGGAAAACTATAAGTGGGCAGAGGTGGTCAATAATCTTCCCGTAATAGATGCTTCAAGATACGATGTTACGGCTCCGTTCGTTCGGCTTCTATCCGGTGCGATGGATTATACTCCAGGTGCCATGGACAATGCGATGCCCGATAAATTCTGCTCGATAGGCGACAATCCTATGAGTGAGGGCTCCAGAGTGCATCAGATGGCCATGTACACGATCTTTGAGACACCGTTGCAGATGCTTTCGGATGCACCGTACAAATACAGAAGAAATCAGGAATGTACGGATTTTATTGCCAAGGTACCCACCGTGTTCGAGGAGACCGTGGTGCTTGATGGTAAGGTGGGTGAATACATCGTTATGGCAAAGAAGGCCAAGGGCGTGTGGTATGTGGCCGGGTTGACAAATCGTACAGGTCGATGTGTAGAGATTGATTTCTCGTTCCTTGGCTCCGGTTCTTACCATGCAGATGTCTTTTCGGACGGAGTGAATGTATCCCGATGTGGCGAGGATTATCATCGTCATCAACAAGTCATAAAGGCCGGAGATAAATTGAAGGTGCAACTTGGCCCGAGTGGCGGGTGGACGGCAATTCTAACAGCACAATAACGCAAAAGATGACATTTGAACAGGTCATAGGACTGCAGGAAACGAAGCGCCATCTGCTTCGGATGGTACATGAGGACAAAGTTCCCCATGCCTTGATGTTCTGTGGCCCTTCCGGTGCAGGAAAGATGCCGTTGGCTTTGGCTTTTGCCAGTTATTTGCTCTGCGACTCACCCATGGAAAATGCGCCTTGTGGTGTTTGTGCCAATTGCCGAATGCTGGAAAAATGGACGCATCCTGATCTGCATTTCTCGTTTCCTGTTTACAAGAAGAAAAGTACGGATCGCCCCGTTTCCGACGATTTCCTGAACGAATGGCGCCAGCAGTTGTTGCAAAACGTCTATTTCGATGTGGAAACATGGTTGCGGGACATCAAAGCAGAAAACCAGCAGCTCGTCCATTATGTATATGAAAGCGATGCCTTGCAGAAAAAAATGGCATTGAAGTCCAGTCAAGGTGGACGTAAGGTCGTGATAATGTGGCTGCCGGAGCGGATGAATCCAGAGATGGCAAACAAATTGTTAAAGCTGATAGAAGAACCGCCCGCCAGGACACACTTCCTGTTGGTAAGCGAAGATCCGGATATGGTGCTTGGCACAATCCAAAGTCGTGTGCAACGCATACAGGTACCGGTGTTGAAGGAGAATGAAATACGGGATGCATTGGTACGGGATAGATTCATGTCTGTTGAGCAAGCCGCTGTTGTGGCACATGTGGCACAGGGTAGTTATACCGAAGCCTTGCGACATGCAGACGAGGATAACGAGGAACTCATGTTCTTCGACTTGTTTAAGCAGTTGATGCGCTTAAGCTATTTGCGTAAGATAAAAGATATGCGTGCATGGTCCTATACCGTTACGGAGATGGGACGTGAAAAGCAAAAGCGCTTTTTGTCTTATTGCCAAAGGTTGATACGGGAAAATTTTATTTATAATTTCGGGTGCGATACGCTAAGTTATGAAACGTCCGAAGAACGTGATTTCAGTCAGAATTTTGCCCGTTTTGTCAATGAGCGAAATGTTACGGGCATTATGAATGAATTGTCAGATGCCCAGCGAGACATAGAACAGAATGTGAATGCGAAGATGGTTCTTTTTGATTTCGCATTGAAGATGATAGTATTATTGAAACAATAGAGAGTTTCTGATATATAAATTTAAAGTAAATAATAATGCATCCTTTCAGCTGCTGCGTTTTGTGAAAGTGACAGTGCGATGCAAAAAATATGAATTATGAATTATAAAGATGGATGTGGTGGCAGAGGCCTGAGCCGTAAAGGGAGCAACACCGGGCATTACAGCCAGTTGAATACATACGATTATTTGGCGGATGTGCCAGGCAATGATGAAGTTGCCGATCTGGTGGAAGTCCAGTTTAAGAATACGCGTAAGGGTTATTACCACAACAGTAATCTGTTGCCACTGGAGAAGGGTGACGTTGTGGCTGTAGAGGCATCACCAGGTCATGACATCGGCATCGTAACAATGACGGGAAAGCTCGTCCCCTTGATGCTGAAAAAAGCCAACCTGAAAAATACCGAGGAGATAAAGAGGATTTACCGTAAGGCCAAGCCTACAGACATGGAAAAGTATGAGCAGGCAAAGGCACGTGAGCATACGACCATGATAGAAAGCCGCCAGATAGCAAAGGATCTGGGCTTGGAAATGAAAATCGGAGATGTTGAATATCAGGGCGATGGCAACAAGGCGATTTTTTATTATATTGCAGATGGCCGTGTCGACTTCCGACAGCTTATCAAGGTGCTTGCAGATGTTTTTCACGTACGTATCGAGATGAAGCAGATTGGTGCGCGTCAGGAAGCGGGCCGAATAGGCGGTTTTGGCCCTTGTGGCAGAGAGCTATGTTGCTCCACATGGATGAAGAACTTTGTCAGCGTAGGCACAGGGGCCGCCCGTTTTCAGGATATCAGCCTGAATCCTCAGAAACTTGCTGGTCAATGTGCCAAGTTGAAGTGCTGCATGAATTACGAAGTGAACCAGTATGTAGAAGCCAGTCGTCTCTTGCCTAGCAGAGAGATAGCGTTGGAGTCCATGGAAGGCACGTTCTATTTCTTTAAGGCGGACATATTAAGTGGTATGGTAACCTATTCATCGGATAAGCGTATTGCAGCCAATCTGATAACGATTCCTGCATCACGTGCCATGGAGGTTATTGCGATGAACAAGGAAGGCCAGAAACCGGATACGTTGGAGGAGGGTGGCCATTCTGCACCGGATCGTCCGGTTGATTTGGCCACACAAGAGGATTTGAACCGTTTTGACAAGAAAAAGAAGAAAAAGAAGAAATCCAAACACAAGAACGGCCCTAGTCAACAAAAAACCGTTTCGGAGCCCAGCGAAGCATAATGAATTATAAATTCTTTCTGTTGCTTCGCCATGTGAAAGTGCCATCCTTGTGGGATGTTGAGCGATGCATTATACGATGTGCGTTATGTCTTGTGGTAAGTTCCTGTATGCAGGAAATGGTCATCTATGAGTACAAGCACATAGATACTGCAGGTTGGAATTACAGGGATACACTCGAGTTCCGTTTGCCATCAGCCTCATCTCCCGAAGAGTATTCCTTATATGTGGATTTCAGGGTTCGGCCAACGTTTCCCTACGACAAGTTCTGGTTTGTCGTTCAGAAAGAACTCGAAAATCCCTCTTATTCTCAGCGCGATACTTTTTGTCTCCCGTTCTCGGACAGCAGCGGTATATTGTTAGGGCATGGAGTAGGGCTTATGCAGCAAGAACAACCTTGTGCCCCGCTTTCGTTGGTGGAGGGCCAATCGGGGAAAATAAGGATTTATCATATCATGAGTACAGAAAATGTCGGCCAGGTTGTTGATGTTGGCGTACGGATAGCGGCAGACCGCATGACGAGCAGATAGAAAGCAGGGTCTTGTTGATATAAGAGATAAAAGGTGTGAATCGTACATCACGATGCCCGTCTTGGTGCCAAGTGATGAAACACTAGTTCCATAGGGAGGAAACTGTAGTTCCATAAGGTGAAACCAACGCAGGCACAAGGGAGGTCGGAATGCAGCAAAGCGGAACGTAGTCGGACGACACGAATTTCGCCATTTACCCATCACCCATCACCTTTTGTGTTTAACAATCTTATATTCAGTGTTATATATGGGTGATGGGTGCTTTTTAACCCATCACCAACCCATCACCCGTATATGTCTCATATTTTCAGTTATATACGTGTGTTAGGTGATGGGTGGCGGGCATTTTTTGATTCTTATGCCGCCAGATTTATCAGTATGCATGCAACTTTTGCCCTCCATGTCTGGGACTTCGTCGCTTACATCGTTAATGTTTTAACCTGTTTCGGCCCATGTCGATCCTCAGGAAAATGAACAGCATGATAGTGAATCCCCAGAGGGAGGACCCTCCGTAGCTGAAAAAAGGCAGGGGGATGCCAATGACGGGGGCTAAGCCCAGGACCATGCCGACATTGATGAAGACGTGAAACAGGAAAACGCCCAGCACGCAGTATCCGTAAATCCGGCCGAAAGCGAAAGGTTGTCGTTCCGACAGATAAATCAATCTTAATACTAAGATCAGGAACAGGCAAAGAACGGTTGCGCATCCGACAAACCCTTCTTCTTCTCCTACTGTACAAAAGATGAAATCCGTATCCTGTTCTGGCACGTATTTCAATTTCGTCTGTGTACCGTTAAGAAATCCCTTTCCTTTCAGACCGCCAGAGCCAATGGCTATTTTGGCCTGAATGACGTTGTAGCCTGCCCCACGCGGATCATCTTTCATGCCGAGCAGCACTTGGATTCTGGTTTGCTGGTGGGGCTTCATGACGTGGTTTAAAACGTAGTTAGCTGAGTGGAAGAAAGCAAGTGAGCCTATGGCAAAAAGTGCGATATAAAAATATCGTGCCATACGGGTACGTAGTGCCAGGGAACACAGATAGAGAATCATGGCCACGCATACGATATGCTGGATGATGGTGATGTCGAATGGTATCACATATTTGCTGAACAGCAAGGACAGGAGAGTGACAAGAAGTCCTATGCCCATGACTTTGTAGTAGGGTGTCTTCTCGTTGGTGTAAACATGTATCATCCCTCCGGTAAACAGCAGAATCAAGAACAAGACAAGGGATGTCCCTAATCGGATATTGGGAATTCCCCATAGTATGTCGGCGGAGAATCGTACTCCGATAATGAAATATGCGATGGCGGCTATGCCGGAGAACAGGAAGCATCCAGGCATTCCCTCGCGATACATCATCAGGAAAAAACTCAGATAGACTAGTGCGGAACCCGTTTCCTTTTGCCGTATAATGAGCACCATAGGAACTAAAATGACGGCTATGCCGAACAGGAAGTCGCGCCATTTCCCCATATTGAAATTATAGGAGCTCATCAGTTTTGCCACGCATAATGCGGTGCCGAACTTGGCAAATTCTGCAGGCTGTATGCTGAACGACCCAATCTTGATCCATGAAAGCGATCCTTTTATGTCGTGGGCAAGAAAAGGCGTGACGAATAGCAGTCCAAGGAAGCATATATATATAATGTGTGAGAGGGATTCTATGATACGGTCGTCGGTTGACAAGATAATGAAAGCCAAAATAAGGGATGTGCCAATCCACAGAATCTGCATGCCGGAACGGGTTCCCAAATCAAAGAAATTGCCGGCTTGGTCGAAATCATAGCTTGCTCCACATACACTCATCCAACCTAATGCGAGGAGCGCTAGGTAAATAAGGATGGTAAACCAATCCAGGGAGGAGAGTAGTCCCTTATGGCTGTTCTGTTGGGCCATACGTTATCGGGTTAAATAGATGTTTGTTTTCGAACTGAATGGCGGTCTGCTGACTGGCGGGAGAGAGGTGACCGTTGATGTATTGTTCCATCATCAGCGCACCGATGGGCACACCGTAGTATGCACCAAAGCCTCCGTTCTCCACATAGACGCATATAGCAATCTTCGGATCTTCCTGTGGAGCAAATCCCATGAACACGCTGTGGTCTTGTCCATGCGGATTCTGTGCCGTACCTGTCTTTCCGCATACATTATACCACGGGTTGTTTGCTCCTCGGCACGTTCCTCCCAATACGGCACTTCTCATTCCCTGAACGACGACTTCATAGTTTGCTCGTTCGGACATGGTGAAATGTTTTGTGCGGTAGGTGGAATCCAGCTGCTCGCCTTGTACCTCCTTTACGATGTGCGGTACGATGTAATAGCCCCGGTTGGCAATCGTTGCTCCTAAATTGGCAATCTGCAATGGCGTGAGGTTGACTTCCCCTTGACCAATGGAAATACTGATGACGGTAAGTCCGTTCCATGACTTGCGATACGCTTTGTCGTAAAAATCGGCATTGGGTATCATACCTCTCTTTTCCCCTGGTAGGTCTGTACCCAGAGGGTAGCCGAATCCCATAGAGACCATGTAGTCTTTCCATCGTGTCATGGCATCTTGTACGGACGGGTATTTGGAACGGTTGTTGAGCATATGGTATAGTCCCCAACAGAAATATCCATTGCATGACGTGGCGATGGCGGGAATAAGGGGTAGGGGAGACCCGTGCCCATGGCACCCTACGGTCAGATTCCCGAAGTGGAATCCGTGACTGCACGGATAGGCCGTGCCGGGCGTGATGATCCCTTCTTGTAGGAAGGTCAGTGCTTGTCCTGTCTTGAAGGTGGAGCCGGGAGGATATTGTCCCATAATGGCACGATTGAGCAAAGGTTTGTTCGGATCCAGGCTCAGAATCTTGTGATTCTTGCCTCGTTGTCGCCCTACCATCATACGGGGGTCATAGGTGGGACTTGACACCATACACAATATCTCACCCGTAGAGGGCTCTATAGCCACGATGCTGCCCAACTTGCCTTTCATCAGCCTTTCGCCCAGTGCTTGCAGGTTCAGGTCAATGCTTAAAGTCAGGTTTTTCCCCGGAATAGGGGCCTCGTCGAATTTCCCATTCTGATAGCGCCCTTTTATGCGCCCTCTTGCATCGCGGAGCAATATCTCGCTGCCCTTTTCGCCTCGTAGCTGTTTTTCGTAACTGCGTTCAATCCCTAATTTGCCAATGTAGTCGCCGCTTTGGTAATATTCATCATCTGCAATATCGTCGGGCCCAACCTCCCCCACATCACCCAAGATATGTGCTGCGTATGGGTACAGGTATTGGCGGATGCTTCTTTTCTGGATATAGAAACCGGGAAATCGAAACAACTTTTCCTGGAAGCGACTGAATTCCTCAGCGGAAAGTTGGCTCATAAACAATTGTTGCGTATATTTGCTGTAACCCGGATTCTTCTTTTTGTCCTTTATTTCAGCCATACGTCGTTTGTACCAGTCTTTTGTGATGTCGAGGCTCTCGCATAGATCCAGGGTGTCCAATCCTTCCTGTTCAGACATGATGACCATGATGTCGTATGCTGGCTGGTTGTAAACCAACAGCTTTCCGTTTCGGTCGGTAACGGCACCTCTGGCAGGGAACTGAATCCTTTTCAGAAAGGCGTTGGAATCGGCATTGCGTTTATAGTCATCGCTTAGGAGTTGTAACGAGAAAAGACGTAGCAGGAACACGATGGTGACAAGTATGGCTGCTCCACCCAAAATGTATTTCCTCTTCTCTAACTCGTTGTTTGCCATAAGCCAGTTATGCCTTTCTCCCTCGGAACATTTCTGTCGTCAAGACTACGAATAATGTCAGCAACATGCTGGACATCATTGTGATGAGCAATTCCTTTGCATCGTAGAAAGAAAAACTTTCCAATCCGAAAAAGACGATGCAATACGACAATACCAGCAATGTTGCGAACTTGATATGATTGCCCATACCCATCACATGATAGCTGGGCGGTATCTCCTCTGGCGTGTCCTTGGGGAACATCAGTCTGAGTAGGCCGGGTTGTAGCAAACCGGCAAATGTCATGGAGGCTGCTGCAATGCCAGGGGTGTTGTTGAAAATATCCATGAGAAGTCCCATCAGAAAACTCCATAGTAGGATGCCTGAACGAGATGAGTCCAACGGGAAATATAAAAGGAAGGCTACATAGATGAGAGGTGTAGCATATCCAAACAAGTGAATCTGGTTGCAGACGAATATCTGTATGGCTGCCAGCAGCACCAATTGTATGAATCTGGTCAGTAGTCGTTCTATCATTTGCGTACCTCCGTTTCCAGTGAGTCTAATTCAGTCTTGTATTCCTGTGTAACTACGCATACATCTCTCAGTTTAGACAGATCGGTACTTAATTGTACTTCCAGCTGGTAGGCAAGTCCATCGCTGGAATCGTGAATCTGTGCAACTTTCCCAACGAAGATTCCTGGCGGAAAGACATTACTGAAACCGCTGGTTTCTACAATGTCGCCCACTTGGAATTTGGCATGGCGAGGAACATCGTCGATATAGGCTTGCAATGGATTGCCGCCCCGCCATTTCAGATACCCGAAATAGTCCGTTCCGCGTAATCGGCAACTGATGCTGGATTTGCTGTTCAGGATCGGCAATACGATTGTATAATGCTCGCTTACCAGATAGGTGATGCCAACGATTCCTGTTCCGCTTACGACTCCCATTTCCGAACGGATGCCATCCTTACTGCCACAGTCGATGGTTATGTAGTTGTCTCGTTGCGCTATGCTGTTTGTTATGATGTGCGCAGGAATCAATTTTGTGCTTTCCAACAACTTCGTCTGGACGCGTTCTGTATAGGTGGAATCGTGTTTCAAGGCATTCAACTCATTCCTTAGTGCCTCTAATTTATATTGCAGTACGAGATTTTCGTTGGTCAACGAACGGTTGTTGTCAACCAGATTGATATATGCCAATGCCTTTGCTTCCCATTCCAGAACGATACCTGCCACAGTATTGGCTTGTGTGAACCAGATACTGCCTTGGTAGTGATTGAATTGAAAAAGCAAAACCCCACTGAGTGTTTCCAGCAGTAGGAAAAGAACCCAGTGGGAATAATGAAACAGTCTATCTAAAAAAGTTTTCAACCTACATCAAGAAGGAGAAATTGTGAATATTACGCAACGCGATTCCCGTACCCTTGGCTACACTGTGCAAAGGATCGTCTGCTACATGGAAGGGAATGTTGATCTTGTCTGTCAGTCGTTTGGCCAATCCGCGAAGCAAGGCACCACCACCGGTTAGATAGATTCCGTTGTGGACGATGTCTGCGTAAAGCTCTGGTGGCGTTTCTTCCAATGCGCTCAAAATGGCAGTCTCGATTTTCACAATCGTTTTTTCGAGGCAATGAGCGATTTCCTGATAACATACAGGTACCTCCATGGGAAGTGCGGTGATGCGGTTCGGACCATATACGGTATATTCCTCTGGTGCTTCTGTTCCTAAATCGGTCAGTGCTGCTCCCACATTGATCTTTATGCGTTCAGCCATTCGCTCGCTCACTTTCACGTTATGCTGTCGGCTCATGTAGTCCTGAATGTCAAAGGTCAATTCGTCGCCGGCCACACGCAAACTTTTGTCTGCTACGATTCCGCCTAGAGAGATGACAGCGATCTCGGTACTGCCACCACCTATATCGACAATCATATTGCCTTCGGGAGCCAGGACGTCGATACCTACGCCTATGGCTGCTGCCATGGGTTCATATATCAGGTACACTTCCCTGCCGCCGGCGTGTTCGGCACTGTCACGCACGGCACGCAATTCAACTTCGGTACTACCGCTGGGTACGCCAATGACCATTTTCATGCTTGGGCTGAACAGTCGAGTACCTGTATGCATCATTTTGATAAGTCCTCGCATCATTTGCTCACAAGCGTTGAAGTCTGCAATTACACCATCTTGAAGGGGGCGGATTGTCTTGATGTCGGGATTCGTCTTTTCGTACATCATTTTCGCCTTGCTTCCTACGGCAATCATTTTTTCGGAACGTCGGTCAAGAGCGACAACAGATGGCTCGTCAACTACGATTTTCCCGTCGCAGATGATAATGGTGTTCGCCGTGCCAAGGTCCATGGCGATTTCCTTGCTTAATGAAAATAATCTCATGCTTCTTGTTCTGTGTGTTATTTTTCAAACCAGTTGTGGATGGCCGTGTCGTAATGACTGCTGACACCG
This sequence comes from Bacteroidaceae bacterium, assembly GCA_045617645.1. Taxonomy (GTDB): domain Bacteria; phylum Bacteroidota; class Bacteroidia; order Bacteroidales; family Bacteroidaceae; genus Physcousia. The sequence continues at coordinate 29,863 of JAZLIY010000095.1, forward strand.
AATGCACGTGTGGCAAACCAACGACGATCTTCCAATTCGCTTTCTCCGCCCTTTTTCTGGAGCAGCTCCATCAACGGCTGATATTCTGCCTTAGAAGGTACGATGATAACGTCGCGGAAATTCTTTGCTCCGGCACGTATCAGGCTGATGCCGCCGATGTCAATCTTTTCGATGATGTCAGTTTCTTCGGCTCCGCTGGCTACGGTTGCCTCGAATGGGTAGAGGTCAACAATGACCAGGTCTATTTCTGGTATATCATACTGTGCAATCTGTTCTTTGTCGCTTTCAAGCTCGCGCCTGCCCAGGATACCCCCGAAGATTTTTGGATGGAGCGTTTTTACTCGACCACCTAAAATACTGGGGTAAGTGGTAACGTCTTCTACCTTACGGCATGGAATACCAAGTGATTCAATGAATGTTTGTGTACCACCGGTCGATAGCAACTCCACACCCTGAGCGTTCAGCGTTTTCAGGATTTCTTCCAACCCGTCCTTGTGGAAAACAGAAACGAGTGCGCGTTTAATCTTTCGTGTTTCAGACATGTTGTATAATGTTATTGTTTGTTTAACTTGTGAGGGCACAAAGTTACAATTTTTCCGGCATACGCGCGCAATATATAATGATAAAATTATGCTTAATTTCGCCAAATAATGAAATCAGACCTATTTAGGCATGATATCTCTTGCTCCTCGGCCCGACATTGCTGGTTCGGGCGTATGGAAATTATACGGCATTACTGGTAATTGTTCGTGGGTGAGGCTTACTCCCACGCTCAGGGTCGCTTTTTCACAAAGTTTCATGTTCATGGCTGCTCCGATGGTGGTTGCCGGATTGTCCAATCCCGGAATTGGGCAACATCCCATTCGGTCGTTCTTGCCGAAGATTCCGAAGTCGTGCATTAGGAAACCCGTAGCACTCATCTTGTCATTGATGCGATAATCTACCAATCCCATTATGCCTGCATTGTTTATTTGTTGTCCCCACAAACGGTGGTTCACAAGATAACCTCCGGCTGCTCCTGTCCATCTGCCGTTTTTACTTGATGGGAATACATATAATCCAGCCAATGTCGAGAAGAAAGAAGTTCCTTTCCATGGATTGTGTTTTCCAAACCCCACATTTACGCCGGCACCCACTTGCCCGTTTAATCCAGGGTGTAGGTTCCATGCACATAGCCCTGGCCCCATCCATGGGGAAAGAGTGCTGGCAGTTCCAGCCAATAGGGGAGCGTTGATTATGGGGGTCGTCATCTGGGCAGAATCCAGTTCGCACTCATCGTCTGTCTGTCCTTTTATTGGCAGGATGCCGAGGAAGAACGACAATGAGACAAGTAGAATTTTGTGTATATTATGATAGCAACTTCCATTCATTTGGGGCTCAAAGGTACTAAATTTAATGCATAATTCATAATTCACAATGCATAATTATCTCATGTGAATAAAATTCTTTATTTTTGTCAATGAAAAAAACAATTATGGCAATGAAGAACATTGTAAAGATACTAATTCTGACCTCCTTCTTGGGATTTTTTTCTTGTGGCGATGATCCTGTTGCTCCGACACCGCCACCTGTTCCACCACCAACGCCTGAGGATACGACCATCGTGAAGCCCCATCCTCGGGACAGCATAGAACTCGTGAAAGGTGCCGACATCAGTTGGTGTACTCAGATGGAAGACAAAGGCCAGTCCTTTTTCGCGTTTAGTTCCTCGGAACCGAAGGAATGTGCCGAGGTGATGAAAGAACTTGGTGTTGAGGCCATTCGCTTGCGTGTGTTCGTTAATCCATCAGACGGATATTGCAACAAAGAAGATGTGTTGCAGAAAGCCCTACGAGCATCCCAACTTGGCATGGATTTGATGATTGCTTTTCACTATTCTGATGCGTATGCCACAAGTCAGGACCAAAAAGTTCCAGCAGTATGGGACGGCTTGGACTTCAATCAGTTAAGCGATAGCGTCACATTTCATACAGTTGAGGTGCTGCGCTTGTTGCGCGAAAATGATGTGGTGGTAAAATGGGTGCAGATAGGAAACGAGACATCAAGAGGAATGCTGTTTCCGATGGGAGAAATCGAGAAAAATCCAGCACAATACAGGACCCTTTTTTCCGTTGCTTCCGATGCTGCTAGATCCGTGTATCCAGATGCGAAAATCGTCACCTATTTCGCCCGTGGCTTTGACCAGGAATTGTATGAAAAAAATCTGAATCTTTTAGATGAAAAAAAATATGATGTAGTAGGATTCAGCTTGTTCCCAAGTATGGCAGTAGGAGAATTGTTTACTACGATACGATTCAAGGAATTAAAAAGCATAGAGTCAGAAGAGCAGGCCATTCAATATACGTTCGATAATATGAATATGGTATATGATAGGGTGCGGAAACCTTGTATGTTGGTCGAGGTGGGCCTTCCTTTTAGGAAGGATGGGACATTTGAGATAAAAAGCACAGGCCAAATGAAGCAGATTATGCTTGGCGCGAGCGATATAGGCATCTGCCAAGGCGTTTTCTATTTAGAACCGGAGATCTATGAAGGATGGAACAGCTATACTATGGGTGTATTTTTGCCTAATGGCCGTCCCTCCGCTATCTTGGATGCCTATGGAACAAAGTATTGGTCATACTACACTACGACACACTGAATTATGAATTGTCTTGACAATCCTTTTGTCTGGTTGTACCGTTTCCGCCATCGTTGCGGTTATGGAGTGCATTCGCCGTTTGCCTATAATTTTCTGCGCGATGTAGTTTATGAACGAACGCCATATAATCTGTACCAGGACCTTGATAGCTCACTTCCGTTGTCAGAACATTTTCGAGTGCGTAAGATATTGCACCTACTCTTGCGTATTTCCAATTGGTGGCAACCAGATGCCATTGTGGCACCGGATATGGTAGAGCGTTTCTGGGATTATCTTCATGCAGGATGTGTGCGTGCCCATTGGCGTGAGTTCCCTTCAGGCGAAGGACGGACTGTTTGCTTCCTGAACCATCCAAAGGATGACTTTCAGAAGTATATCAATGCCGAAACAATTCTGATAATGGATGATTTACGTAAGAACCGAAACTGGTTCTTTTCTTTGCCCACCGTATTGACGTTTGATTTATACGATGTGGGAATAGCATTCTTCGACCCGAAATATAATAAACAAGACTATATAGTGAATTTCTGATGAAAAAATGTAAAGTATATACCCGTCAAGGGGACTGTGGGCAAACGAGCCTCGTGGGAGGAACACGTGTGGCAAAATGTTGTGCCAGATTGGATGCATACGGTACGATAGACGAACTGAACAGTCATTTGGGCTTGTTGCTGACGTATGTGGAAGATGCATCGGAACGTGCACGTATCCTTCGTTGTCAGAATGAACTTTTCGTCGTAGGAGGTCTATTGGCTACAGAACGAGACAAAGAGAATCTGCTATCCGTCTCATTGACAGAACGGGATGTCCAGGATTTGGAACATGCGATAGATGCATCGAACGAAGGTCTCCCTGGCTGGCGAGGATTTACGTTGCCAGGGGGGTGTAGGGCTGCTGCTGAGGCCCATGTCTGCCGTACTGTCTGCCGTAGGGCAGAGCGGTGCATCCTGTTGTTGTCTCAGCAGGAACCCGTAGACGAAATCGTATGTTGCTACATAAATCGCCTGAGTGATTACCTTTACGTCTTAGCCTGTAAATTGAATTTTTTGGCTGGTGAAGAAGAAAATTTGTGGATAAAACGTTGAGGTGAGAAAATAAAATGTATCCTCGGTGTTGCCGAAAATACTCTCGTCTGGAAATAATCAAAAAAAATTTTGTTATTTCGCTCGCTTATTCGTATCTTTGCGCCCTTGAAATAGAAATAAGCCATAAAATTAAATAGTTAGAGAATAAAATGTACTGGACTTTGGAATTGGCCTCACGGCTCGAAGATGCCCCATGGCCTGCAACAAGAGAGGAACTTCTGGATTACGCCATCCGAAGTGGTGCACCTTTGGAAGTCATAGAAAATCTGAATGAGATAGAGGACGAAGGTGAAGTGTACGAAAACATCGAAGACATTTGGCCCGATTATCCCACAAAAGAAGACTTCTTGTTCAACGAGGATGAATATTAAGGTTTTTTGAGTATTGATCCATCGTGATAAGAAATGAAGCAATGGGTGTAAAAGTGAAAAATCTCTTTTATACCCATTTTCCGTCTAATAGCTATTACACTTTCAATTAAAAAAGAAATGAAAACGTTATCGTCAATTGTTGTTTGCCTCATCGGGATGTTGGCAATGAGTTCATGTAGTACGGATAAGAAAAAAACTGGTACGGATAATGATTCCGTCCTGTTCTTGCGTCTTTGTGCGACTAATACGGAGACAGACAAAAGGTGGGATGACATTTTCAACATCATCAAGGAAAATCCTGGATGTTGTGATGAGGTGTGGTTTTCCACGGGTCTTGGTGTGCCGCCTCTGGAATGGCATCAGGAACAGGCCCAGCGTATGGTCAGGGGCTCCGAGCAATTGCGTGCCATTGGGGTTATTCCCTCGTTACAGATACAGATGACCATTGGTCATGATGACAATTTCGGTTATGGCAGAGATTCCATGTATGTGACCAAGACATGGACGGGATGGACGGGTTCTACAGGTGTGGAGGACAAATATGTCAACTGCCCCCGACAAAAGGGATTCCTGGAGTACGTACGTCAGATGACACGCTATTATGCAGAGATGAAACCCCGCTATATTTGGATAGACGACGATTTACGATATGACAACCATGCCCCTGCTACAAATGGTTCATACATAGGTTGCTGGTGTGACACGTGTATTGCTGCATTCAATGCAGAGCTGCAGACGAATTGGACGAGGGAAACGTTGGCAAAGGCAATGGAGAGTGATACAGACTTGCAAGCCCGTTGGCATCAATTCTGTATGGGCGCTTTGTTAGAGATTGCCCGTTGTATATCGGAAGAAACAATGAAGGTATCTCCAGAGACGAAGATGGGGTTGCAGAACCTTATGGCGTGCGAAAGAGTGGGTCCTATCCTTCAATTATTACATAACGTGAGTGGCAAGCCCGTAGGTTACCGTCCAGGTGCCGGTTGCTATTTCGATTTAAATGATACGCATGGCCAGATCATGAAGAGTATGGAATGTTCAAAAAGCATGAAAGTATTGGGAAATCCCGACTATGTGGAGACATGGTGTCCGGAAGTGGAATCCTACCCTCGTGTCTATGGTGGGCGTACGGCTCAGAGTGCTTTGGTGGAGGGTTTTACGGCTTTGGCATACGGCTTGAATACCATTAGCATGTTTATCTTGGCAGGTGATCAGGACGATGCCTCTGTCTATTCATATTCTCTCCTGAAACCCATTGCAGCCGCTGTTCCGATGCTGAAAAGCTATGCCAAGGCCAACGAAGGAACAGAGCCCGTCGGATACGAAGCAGAGACCTCCTTAGATCGGTTGTATGAATTTGGTCGTTCCGGCATCCCTGTATTACCCGGCGTAGGAAAATCTCTGAGCACCTTAAGTGCAGAGGATCTTGGACGACTGAACCTTTGTACGCAACGTTCCTGTGAGGTACAGGCCTTGCGTGAGGAACTGAACAATCGTTGTCCTTCTCCTGTCGTATGTATGGCCCCGTTTGTCGGTCTGTTGATTCCCCGTGTTGACAAGGACGGTCACCTGAAGACCGTCGGTGTCTTGAACACACGTATCGATGTGCAGGAGCGCCTTCGGATACGGCTGAACGGCATACCGGAAAGCGTGAAGACCATTGTCTGGTATGAAATGAAGCAACAACCCGTCCATCTGCCCATTGAATGGACCGATGGCCAGGCCTATGTGGAAATTCCCGAAATTGCTGCGTGGAACGTCGGTTATCTGGACATCTGATTCCAAAATAAGACAGGGGAAACCATCCGTTTGGTCTCCCCTGTCTTGTAGTTCCGCCTAACTTTTCAATCGGTTGTTCCTTACTCGTTTATCAAGGGTAATGTGCTGTATTCCTTGCTGTAGCGAAGCATTTGGTCGGCATACGATTCGGTGTAGTCTATCGTTACGTCCTTGATGCTGCCGTCCTCGGCCAATACTGCTGTATAGACGGGGTTGATGAAACCCTTGTAGGGAGCCAGATCCAGTTTCTTGTACCGTTCCAGCACCTCCTTGTGCAGTTCCGGGTCTATCTTTACGGCGTACGTTTCTACTAGATTCTTGGCTCCGTTGAAGTCACCCTCACTCTTCACGCGCTGAATCTCGGCCAGTAGAGTTCCGAAGAGCTGACGCAGTTTTCCGTAGTCGTTGATCTTGACGTATGACTTACCGTCTTTCTTCACCATCTCCACCACGTTGTCGGCCTTTCCCTGCTCGTAGCACCAACGGGCAATCAGGGCACGGTTACGCATGTGGGCCTCTTCTATGTTGTTGCCCAGTTCTATGCGCACCAGCTGCGTCATCAGGCCGTTCATCATATAGGAATAATACTGAGCCTTGTAGGCTTCCTCGTCAGGCATCAGCCCCAGTTCTATGAGTTTCGGGTCGGCCACATAGTAAAGTCCGAACAGGTCGGCACGTGTCTCCTCGATGGTCGAACCGTAGGCCTTCAGACTGTCTCCGTCCACTCCAGGCAGCAGTTTGCCCGATCCGTGTCCCAGACATTCGTGCAGATCGGTATGTAGGTCGTCCGTGATGTCTCCGTAGTTGCCTATCATCTCCACCTCTTCGTCGGACAGGCAGAACTCCTTCCTCATACCATTGCCGGCCGCCTTGCTGTAAGCCTCCGTCAGGTTGCCTATGGTCACCGATTTGCTTCCGTGTTCCTTGCGCACCCAGTCGCTGTTCGGCAGGTTGATACCGATGGCCGTAGAGGGGTAGAGGTCACCGCCCAGTATGGCTGCATTGATTACCTTAGCCGATACGCCCTTCACGTTCTCCTTCTTGAATCGGCTGTCCACGGGAGAGTTATCCTCGAACCACTGTGCGTTCTTCGAGAGTGTCTCTGTACGCTTTGTGGCTTCCAGATCCTTGAAATTGACGATGGATTCCCACGAGCATTTCAGTCCTAACGGATCACCGTAACACTCGATGAATCCGTTCACGAAATCCACCATAGGCTCTGTGTTGTCCGCCCACAGGATGCTGTACTCGTCGAACGTGTGCAAGTCACCCGTTGTGTAGTAAGCGATGAGTTTGTCTATCACGTCTCCTTGCTGTGCGTCCTCGGCGAACTCGCGTGCCTTCGTCAGGTGTTCCACAATCTTCTCTATGGCGGTTCCGTACATGCCGCCTATCTTCCATCGTTTCTCCACGATGTTGCCGTCCTTGTCTTTAACCAGACGGCTGTTCATACCGAACATCACAGGGTGTTCCGGGTCTCCCTTCGCCTTTTCGGCCAGATAGAAATCCTCGGCCTCCTTCTGCGTCACGCCCTGGTAGTAGTTGCAGGCCGACGTCTGTATCAGGTCTTCGCCCTCGGCCAGGTTCACCCGCTTGGCCATTACCTCTGGGTTGAAGATTACGTTGCAGATTTCGTCCAGGTCGATATCCTCTCCCTGACAGCTGTTCTGGCAAGCTTCTCGGAACCATGCTTCCGAGAATTCCGGGCGGAATTTCTCACATCCATAGTGGTGATGGATGCCGTTGGAGAACCATACACGTTTCAGATAGACCTCCATCGCCTTGAAGTCCTCGCTGCTGCGGTCGATGTCCTTGTTCGTGTAGATGGATTCCAACAAGTGACGGATCCTCAGGTTGTAGTGCCCGTTCTGGTCGAATAGGATGTCGCGTCCGTACAGGGCAGCCTCGCTCAGATGATAGACGAGCGTCTTCTGTTTCAGCGTCAGGTTCTCGAAACCCTTCACCTTGTACCTCAGCATCTGCAGGTCGGCAAAGCGCTCGTTTGCGTATTCGAAATTGTCCTCCTCGGCCACAGGACCGCCGTTGTTTGCGGGGTTCTTGCATCCCGCCAGTGCCAAAGCTGTAATTGCCATAGCTTGTACCAATCTTTTCATTATATCAAAAATAGTTGTTTTCCACTGCAAAATTACGTATTTCCCATCATCTGACCAAACGAAAAGCCAAAAATCGTATCTCGTCCTCTGATTCTCAGCAGGAAAAGAAGGGCCTGTCTGGGCGTAGGCAAAAGTTCAATCTTCCAGTATCCTGACCCTAATCTAAGAGGTGACAACCCGAGCTACCTCCATGGTGGGATGACTTCTTCGCCGGGCACGCGAACTTGTCGCACTATGTGTATGGTTCTATCGCGCTGTGTGTGGAGTTACATCGCGCAGCGTGTGGGCTGCCATCGAAGTGTCGGTGCATTTCTATCGAAGTTTTTGTGTGCCGACACCGCAGTGTGAAAGAAATTCCAGCGAAGTTTCGTTTTCCTTATACCCAAATCCCTGTTTTATCTGCGTGCAGGGAATGTCTTTTCAAATACTTTCTTGCCGTTTTTGTGAATGATGTTTATATGAAGTCCGGAATTATCAGCCTTTGCCGTAATTACGCCTTCGCTTGAGTTCAATAGGACTGGATATTGGACGGTTGTTCCTGGTTCATAGTATTTGTCCTGATGATAGTGTCCGCATAGCAATACGTCAATGTCCATCGCATTGAGTTCTGGAGCGAATTTCGTTAAACAATCATTCTCGCCGTGCCAGTGTGCCTTATCTTCAGTTGTGGGCATGTGAGAAATGGCTACCCGATAGGTCGCACTCTGGAAAAGAGGGTCATCCTTAAGTGTCTTTAGCCATTCTGCCTGCTCGCTTCGGTAGCCGTCATAATCTACTATACCGCTGTATTCAATGTCTGAATCAGGTTTGTCCTCACCTGTATCGAGAATAATAAAGTAAACAGGTCCTTGCCGTAATGTGAAATAGAGATGAGGTACGCGAGGGCTGAAATATTCTTGGAAATGTGTGGCAAACTCACCACGCGTCTCGTGATTTCCACGACTGTAATAAGGAGATTTCTCATGGGCAAAGATGACGGCACATGTGTCCATGAATCCGCGGAAGAAGTCCTCGCTGCTATTCGAGATAGAAATCATGTCTCCATTGAAGAAAATGAGGTCTTTTTCCTTGTGCTTACCCTTATCCAGAAGTTGGGGGATAACATCTGCACGGCCATGAATGTCGTTCATGATAAGGAAAGATGTTTCTTGTTTGGATGGATCGAGTGTCTTAAATTCAAATGGCTTATGTTTAAATACTTTGGTGGCTGCCACGCGGGCGTCGTAGTTCACAAGAAAACCGTTGTGGGAGAGTACCTCCTTGGAAAAGATACGATAGCGGTAGGTGGTGCCTGGCAAAAGGCCGTGGAGTTTTACACTATGCAGTTTAGATGTATTCTTGACCCCATTCGTACTGTCGAAATATTTGGGACGTTCGTAGGAATAGAAACTGGTGCCGTCGTCGGGAGCAAGTTCAACCCATCCTACAGATGGTTTGTCGGCTTCCCATACCACGGTTGCTTCTGTGGCATCTACATTCTGAAGATAAGGACCATGAATATTCCTGATTTGAGCTTGGGCATAGCCGGAAATGATCAATGATGTCAGTAGTAAAACTATCTTCTTATTCATTTTTGTTTAATATTAATTATGTTATATTAATTAACGTGAGTTCGACATGTTATAATTGTTTATAAATATAGTGATAAACGAAAATTGTTGCATTTTAATGGTGCCCAATTACAAAGAAGCACATACAAAATTCGTCATGTTCACCGAAGGCAAAGTTACAGAAATTTTCTATATGGTAGATGAATTCTGCAAGTTTTTTAATCGTATGATGGAAAAACACGCAATAAATGATGACTTAAGGGTTCAAAGGCGCAAATACCACCGTGACTCAACTTTGTCAGATGCAGAGGTAATAGTCGTCATGATAAAAACTCCTTCATTACATTGAAACTCAAATAACGCGACGTTTTCGCCAAAATAATTTTGCAGATGTGACACCAAAAATCAGATTGTATAATAGCGTTAGTTAGAAAATAATACACGAAAGTGGATTTTCAAGTGACATTCCATAGTGTTTTCTCAGGAAACACAGTTGAATATGTGACTTTCTGAGAGTAAGAAACGTCTTTCTCTTAGAGATTTATTAACTTTGCATCAAAATTAATCTATTCAGGAATAATGGATAAGATAAACCGCATAAAAGTAACTCGTGCCGATCAAATCATAAGTGGGATGTGGTTGGCAGAACGTATTTGTACATTGGTTCATCGACCATGCAACTTTTCTCATACGGTATGTAATAGGATAATTATCGGTGTTCTGGCTATTCTGCCAGTCATGCCCCTGCACGCCCAGGTGACAACAGACAAGGTGCTTTTCGACAAACTAGACCTCGGTCGTCCCGGACTTGAAGCTGTCCGTGCCGATGTTGATGCCGGCGATCTCGAGGCCGCAAAGCACGATTTCGTCAGATATCTCAAGGCTAGGACCAATGTCAAATGGTATTTCGATTGGCGCAAAGGCCTCACCGATGAGGTCCGGAATCCCGGGTATGACACATCAACTGCGGACAAATACGCATCCAACTTTCTTGTAAGTACCGGTTTCTGGCATCAGTTCGGTCCCGTCGTGGACTGGCATGCCAATCCGACTCCAAATGAATACCATGAATGGACGTGGCAGCTCAGTCGTCATGTCTTCTGGCCGGTCCTGGGCAAGGCCTACTGGGCTACGGGGGACGAGAAATATGCCCGCGCCTTTGTTTCTCAGATGCGCAGCTGGGTCGAACAGAATCCTCTTCCCAAGGATGATACCGCCGGTCCGTATTCATGCTGGCGCACCATCGAGGCAGGAATAAGGACCTCGGGCGCATGGCCGGATGCCTTTTTCTATTTCCTGAGTTCCCCATCCTTCGACGATGAATCTATCATAATGATGGTCAAGTCTTTCTATGAGCACACCCAGCATCTTCTCACATATCCCAAGCATAACAACTGGCTGACGATGGAGATGAACGGTCTGTTCCATACGGCGATGGTATTCCCAGAGTTCAAGGAGGCCGGGCATTGGGCTTCATTTGCCTCAAACCGCCTGTATGAGGAGGAGAAGATACAGTTCTATCCCGACGGGGCCCAGGTTGAACTATCGACCGGATACCACGGCGTGAGCGTCTCCAACATGGTCAAGATATATCCCATCGCACGGCTGAACTCCTATACTCTTCCCGATGCATACCTGAAGGGGCTAGAGAATGCCTATCAGTTCTATGAGCTGGTGATGATGCCAGACGGTAATTTCCCCGCATTGAATGATTCAGGCTTCGGCAGCTGCAGGTCAAGCCTTGCCCAAGCATATAGGTATTATCCCGACAGGGAGGACTTCAGGTATCTTGCGACCAGCGGGAAAGAGGGGACAGCACCGTCGTTCACATCATGCTGGATGCCCTGGGCCGGCTGGTATATGATGCGTTCCGGCTGGGACAGCAATGCCCTTTATGCCAACATGGAAGTCGGCCCCTACGGTGCTGCACACCAGCATGAGGACAAGCTCTCCGTTATCCTGAGTGCCTATGGCCGCCTTCTTCTTACTGAGGGAGGGATATATGCGTATGACAATTCACAGTGGCGCAAATACGTCCTTTCCGCGCGTGCCCACAATATTGCACGCGTTGACGGGAAAGACCAGCACAGAGGCGGTCTCGGACCATGTTATCTCTCAGACAAGCCTCTTGATAACAGATGGATAAGCAATGACAGGTTTGATTTCGGAGAAGGCTGGTACACGGAAGGCTTCGGTTCCGAAAGAGACAGTACGGTCACTCATTACCGGGCACTTGTCTTCGTCAGGGAGCGCGGATACTGGTTGCTTGTGGACGTGTTCTCCCCTAAGGATACAAAGGTACACTCGTATGACACCTGGTTCCATTTCAACAGTGATTCCTGTTCGCCAGTTCTCGGGGGCTACACCACTGCCGATGCCGGTTCCGCCAACCTTGCCATCATCCCTCTTGACACGGAGGGGGTGAGTTCCAAGGTTATCTTAGGGCAGGAGAATCCTGAGGTTCAGGGGTGGATTCCCAAAGGTCAGGTAAACGTATCCGTACCCGTACCCGTCGCTACTCCCACCTTCCATCAGGAAGGAGTTGGTGTCACTGTCATCCCATACGTCCTCTGTCCATCCAAGCCCGGAGAGGAACCTCGTGTCAGCAAAGTCAAAAGCCTTGGGCGTGGGCGTTACAAGATATATTTCAAGGACGGGTCTTGCGACAGGATCAGACTCTCATTCGATGGGCACGCGCTCGACAGTTTCAGCCTCAACGGAAAACTGTTCTAAATCCTCTCTCCTGTTATTTGTCAAAAAACAATTTTTACCACAAATCTTTCGGATTGCGCGAATCCGGCTGTGTGGAGAAAAAGCGATTGCGGTGGTTGATGGTGATAGCCCAACGTCCTTTGGGCCGGATTTTGGAGGAGCTCCTACCCGTAACCCATAGGAGCCTATCCTCATGGCTCTCTATCCTTCTTACGGTAATCGGACGGAGAAACCCCGGTCTTTGTCCTGAAGAATCTGGTAAAATGGTTGGAATACGCAAAGCCCAGTTGTTCGGCAATATCGCTTATGGGCAGGTTGGAATGCAGCAGCATGGCTTTTGCCTTTTCCAGCAGTTTGCCGTGGATGTATTCCTGAGCTGTAATATGAGCCTGTCGCTTTACCATTTCACCGAAATAGTTTGCGGAGAGGTGGAACTGTTCGGCGCACCATGCTACCGTGGGCAGACCGTTGAGGCTGGCAATCTCCGATGCACCTAGATAATTGTCGAGTATGCTTTCCAGACGGATGAGGAAATCGTTGTCCTTGAGCTTGCGGGTGTCGAACTGGCGTTCGAAGTAGCGACGGCAGTAACTCAGCATCTGGCCGATGCCAAGGCGCAGCATGTGTCCTGTGAGTTCGTCGTCGGGGGCATATAGTTCGGCGTTGATGTTGGCGAAGCAGTTCATCATTACGCGTCGTTCTGTTTCTCTCAGTTCGAGGGCCTCGGATACTTCGAAATCAAAGAAATTGAACATATAGAAGTCGCGACCGAGTCCGGTGTTGGCTATGAGTTCGGGGTGGAAAGCCAGCACCCAGCCTTTCGGGCGTGTGGCAGGATCGAGGTCTATAGATACGTTGTCTCCAGGCTTGATGGTGATAATCGTGCCGCTTCCATAACGTATGCTCGAGTTGCGCAGGTGGATTTCGCCGAATGGCGCGTCGAGCATCACTACGCAGTACATCCCCAGGTCGGAGGGTGCGAACAGACAGGCATCTGCTCGGCTCAAATCCATGACGCTGACGTGAGGATGGAGTGTCGGCTGTCCGAAGAATCGGTTAAATTGGTCTATGGTTTCTATTTTCCTGGCCATATAATGTGGATTTATGTTATCGTATTGGATATATATTGGTATTTTCTTGTGCAAATATAGGCAATATTCGTTAATATTGGTAGGTGAATTTGGTATGGGATATGTATATCGGTAAAAATGGTACTTTTTTCAGTAAAAACGTTCTCTCTCCATTAACAGACAATGCCTACTTTTGCAAAAAAATTCAAAACAAACACAACAAAAGAAAATATTATGGGAGTTAAGTTTTACAAGAGCGAGAACCAGGTTCCACTCGAAATGCACAAGGTAAGAATGGTTCAGAAACTCAGTCTCCTTCCTATAGAAGAAAGACTGAGAAGAATGCAGGATGCGGGCAACAATACTTTCCTGCTCCAAAACAAGGACGTGTTTATAGACATGCTGACGGACTCAGGCGTCAATGCGATGTCCGACCTCCAGTTTTCGGCTATGCTGCAGGCCGATGACGCATACGCGGGGTCTGCGACATTCCTACGTGTAAAGAAGGCTGTGAAGGAGGTCTTCGGTACAGACAACGTGCTTCCTGCTCACCAGGGCCGCGCAGCCGAGAACATCCTGGCTGAGACATACATCACTCCCGGCAAGGTTGCGCTGATGAATTTCCATTTTACTACGACAAAGGCTCACATCACCCGTCTCGGTGGAACCGTAGAGGAACTGGTTGACCCGAAGGGGCTCATCCCACAGACCGATGATCCGTTCAAGGGCAACTTCGACCTTGTCAAACTGAAGAATAGAATCAATGAGCTCGGCGCCGAGAATGTGGCCTTTGTTAGAGTGGAGTCGGGTACCAACCTGATAGGCGGTCAGCCGGTCAGCCTCGAGAACATGTTGGCCGTAACCGATATCTGCCACGATGCAGGCGTCAAGTCCGTACTCGATGCATCATTGCTCCAGGACAACATATACTTTATGAAGACGCGCGAGGCACGATGCAAATATATGGAAGTCAAGGATATCTACCATCTATTGGCTGACCATTTCGACATTGTGTACTTCTCTGCACGCAAGCTGAGCTTCTCGAAAGGTGCCATCATCACCAGCAAGGATGCGAAATTCACCAAGGAGATGATGACGTTTGTGCCGTTGTACGAGGGTTTCCTCACCTACGGAGGTATGGACGTGCGCACGATGGAGGCACTGGCACAGGGACTCTATGAGTCGCTCGACATGGAATACATCAGTCAAGGTCCCGAATTCATCGAATGTCTGGCTCAGGAGCTTGATGCATACGGGGTGCCGGTTATCCTGCCTGCAGGCGGTCTGGGATGTCATATAAATGCCGGTGAGTTCTGCCCCGACCTTCCTCACAACCAGTACCCCGCTGCTGCGGTGGCAGCTGCGCTCTACATAGCCGGTGGTATTCGAGGAATGGAGAGAGGTACAATGTCCGAACAGCGCGAACCAGACGGAACCGAACCGTATGCAGCGTTGGAACTGCTCAGGCTTGCCGTACCACGCCGAGTATTTACGCTGTCTCAGATTAAGTATGTTGCCGACCGTGTCAAGTGGCTCTGGGACAACCGCAGTTTGATAGGCGGTCTGGAGTGGGTTGAGGAACCCGATGTTCTCAGGTTCTTCTTCGGACGGATGAAGGAGATTGGTTACTGGCAGGAAGAACTGGCAGAGAAGTTCAAGAGAGACTTTGGCGACAGCTTGTAGCAGACAGGTCGCTTTGATTTAGCGAAACGCGGTGGGTCCTTCGACCTGCCGCGTTTTTTTTGGTTCGCCCAGCACGAACGTATTCTGACGGGTGCAAGTCCCCAAGCGGTTCAGCGGAAAGACACTGGGTATAGACTTAGATATGAATCCCGGTGCATTGGAAATTTCGCATGTAGCTAAATTGGCAGCCACGTAGTGGGCTCCCGTTGCTGATACTACACCATCCTGGACGGTGTAGCGAATGATGTTTTTTGCTTTCATATTATAATAAAAATTTTTTATTGTTTATACTAAATGATTTTTGTTTGTCTCATAGCCCGAAAAATGGGCTAAAAAGGGGCTTTTTTACAGAGTGCACTCTGTCCACTACCCGGAGTGCACTTTTTCTACTACCCAGAGTGCACTCTGTCTACTTGGTCTTGTGCACTCGGTGGAGAAGGTGTCCTGCAGAGCCTGAAATTGCCTTTCGGCAAGAGTGCGAAATATCTTTACATTCAATGCGGTCTTTCCGGCGGGCACCTTTTCACCTGAGGGGGAAGCGCGGCCGACAAAGCTTCCCCTGGCACCCCGGTCCTGCCCGGATGGGTGCATCCTTCGAAAAGCAGTCTCTCGCATCCATACGGGGATGCACCTTCGTGCTCACGGCACATTCTTCTGCCCTACAACATTTCAACATGGTGCCAGTTCACGACAAACTCTTAATTCGGTGGTTTCAAGCTCATGGTATCCACTGCACATTATTTTCGGTCTATTCCTTTGCGTGTAGGGAATAAAATCGTGTCTTTGAACTAATGGTCGAAGATACTCATGTGAAATGGGGAGTTGTTCACCCCCTCGGTTGCCCGGTTTCCTCGGTTACTCCCCTTAGCTTTTTTTGTCAGGTAGGCCGATTGTTCATTCTTCGAAGTCGTAGTGTTCCAGCAGCTTGCCACAGCTGGGGCAGAACACGTCGCCACGATGGATTTCGGTCTTGCATTCGCTACAATAGTATTTTTGTTTCTTTGGTTCCATAATCGATGTCGTTTCTTTGTTTATTGGGCAAAATAAAGATACTTTGCCTTAAATCTCGTACAAATATACGCATTATTTCTAATGGGTGATGATTATTTGGAAATAAATGTTGTGTTGAACGGTAGATTTGTGGGGCGAATGATGTTTTTGCAAATATTTTTTCGGACAACATACAATAAAACGATATGCCGCTACGTTATTTAAGGTAGGATGAAAAGACTGCTCTGTATAGGACTGCTGTTGGTAACCCTCGGAGCGAGGGCTCAATTCGACGTGGCTTTCACTAATTACTGGGCCTTGGAATCCTTCTATAACCCCGCAGCGACGGGGCTGGACGAGATGTTGAACGTACAGGGGGCATACAGCATGCAGATGGCTGGATTCGAGGATGCTCCGGCTTCCATGTATGCAGGTGCCGACCTTCCGGTCTTCTTCCTGGGCCCCAGACACGGTATGGGCGTGGGGTTCCTGAACGACGGGGCCGGTGCATTCAGCACGAAGAAAATTCATTTGCAGTATGCCTACCATCACCCCTTGTTCGGCGGAAGGCTGAGCATAGGCGGTAGGGCGGGACTGCTGATGGAGGGCTTTGACGGTACGAAACTGGACTTGGCCATGTCGGGTGACCCCGTGTTTGCCTCGAACGAAGTGAAGGGTAATGCTCTGGACGTGGACCTGGGACTGCGCTATGGTTATAAAGACTTATGGTACGCGGGCGTGAGTGCGATGCATTGCCTGGGGCCAAGCCTGACGCTGGGCGACGAGAAGATGTACCTGATAGAGATAGATCCGACCATTTATATGACGGGTGGATATAACCTGAAATTCAGGCAGCCGCAGTATAAGCTGCTCACGACGGCCATGCTGAGGACGGACCTTACGGACTGGAGGGCGGACTTTACGGCACGTCTGGCCTACGAGGGTGAGAAACACAAGATGTACGGAGGACTGAGCTATGCTCCCACCAAGAGCGTGGCAGTGCTGCTGGGACTCGACCTTCATGGCATCAACCTGGGCTACAGCTACGAGATGTACACCAGAGGCATCGGAGCCCTCCATGGTACGCATGAGTTGGTATTAGGGTATCAGACGGATCTGGACCTGTTCAAAAAAGGAAAGAATTTGCACAAAAGTGTGAGAATATTGTAAGATATGAAGAAGAAGGTTTTCTTATTACTGGCACTTGCTGCCGGAATATTGTCGCTGTCGGCCTGTATGGGCAGCAGCTCTTCGGCGAATGCCCTGGGAGGTGAGCTCACAGGGGTCCGTGGCACATCCTACAGTGAGCCTACTCCATACGGAATGGTAGCGGTACACAAGGGCTCCCTGAAAGTGGGACTGGCCGACAACGATACCCTGTGGGGCTCCGAGTTCCCTGCACGCGAGATAAGCGTGGACGGCTTCTGGATGGATGATCAGGAAGTGAGCAATGCCAAGTACCGTCAGTTCGTGAACTGGGTGCGTGACAGCATCATCCGTGAACGTCTGGCCGACCCAGCCTTTGGGGGCGACGAGACCTACAAGATAGAGGAGGACAAGGAGGGCAACCCCATAACACCCCACCTGAACTGGAGCAAGCCCATTCCATGGCGCAAGGCCAACGAGGATGAATTGCGTGCCATAGAGAGCGTCTATAAGATCCATCCCATCGACGGAACGAAGATGCTGGACTATACGCAGATGAATTACAAATACGAGATTTACGACTATGCTGCGGCTGCCAAACGTAAGTATCGTCTGAATCCCGAGGAGCGCGACCTGAATACTGACCATGCCGTGAACACGGACGAAGTGATGATAAGCAAGGATACGGCATGGGTGGATGATGACGGACGTATCGTAACGCAGACGATCACACGTCCTCTGACCGGTCCGTGGGATTTCCTGAACACCTATATCGTGAACATCTATCCCGATACGACCTGTTGGGTGAACGATTTCCAAAATGCCGATAATGAGCGCTATCTGAAACTCTATTTCAGCAATCCCGTTTATGATGACTATCCTGTCGTAGGCGTCACATGGGAGCAGGCCAATGCATTCTGTGCATGGCGTACGGACTACCTGATAAAGGGATTGGGCGGGTATGCCAAATATATACAGCGTTTCCGTCTGCCCAGCGAGATAGAGTGGGAGTTTGCCGCACGTGGCAAAGAGGGCACACCCTTCCCGTGGGAAAGCAAGGACGTGAAGAGCGACAAGGGATGTTTCTATGCTAATTTCAAGCCCGACAGGGGTAACTATACCAAGGATGGAAGCATCATCACCAGCAAGTGTGGTATCTTCAGTGCCAATAGCAACGGTCTGTACGATATGGCGGGCAATGTGGCCGAATGGACGAGTACCATCTATACCGAGGCCGGAGTGGAAAGCATGAGCGACATGAACCCTGAACTGAAGTACAATGCTGCCAAGGAAGACCCATATCGTCTGAAGAAGAAGAGTGTAAGAGGCGGCAGCTGGAAAGACCCCGAGAGTATGATACGCAGCGCATGGCGTTCGTATGAATACCAGAACCAGCCACGCTGTTATATAGGCTTCCGTTGCGTACGTACCATGGTGAGCGACACGAAGGGTATTTCCTCCAAAGGGAAAAGGAAATAGGGTGAGAGTTGAGTAAGATATAGTGAAACAAAATAAAATTGAATAGATAAAATGAATCCAATAGCTCGATTGCAACGATGGATGGATTCTCCATCAGGTCAAGTGTTTATGAACTATGCCTACAGCTGGGGAGCTGCGGTCGTTATTCTGGGTACCCTGTTCAAGTTGACGCATATTCCTGGTGCCAACGCCATGCTGTTCATTGGTATGGGTACCGAAGTATTCGTCTTCTTCGTGTCCGGTTTCGAAAAGACCTATACGAAAGTGCCCAGTCCAGAAAAAGAGACGACAGCCGAGGGACAGACCATCGTAGTGGCCGGAGGAGGCTCGCCTCTGCCCGAGGGTGCTGAAATGCCCGAAGGACCGATCGTTGTCGGAGGCTCACCTGTCGTACAGGGTGCTCCTGTCGTGTTGGGTGGGACTGTACCCGCGAACTTGGATCCTGAAACGTTGGCTGCCGGTGCCGGTCTGAGTGCTGCTGCTGCCAATCTGGCTGCTGCCGGACAGGCTGCTGCCGAAGCACAGCTGGCCTTGAGTCAGCTGAACGGTGGAGGTGCCATCGACCCCAACCAGATAAAGGCTACGGATCCCGCTGCCATAGAAGAGGCCGTGAAGAACTATGCAGAGGAATTGACCGAGCTGACGGAAGTGTTGGGTCGCGTGAAGGCCCAGGCAGCCCGTATGAGTACGGACAGCGACGAGATGGAAAACCTGAATCGTACCCTGACAGGTATTGCCACGGTGTACGAATTGCAGCTGCGTAACATCAGCAAGCAGGTAAGCACCATAGAGCAGATCGACGAGCAGACACGCAGGATGGCCCAGCAGATCGAGGAACTGAATAATGTCTATGCACGTATGATACAGGCTCTGACGGTGAATATGGGCGGTTCCACACCAACCGGTATGTAGGGAAGGGTGGTATCAAGAATCGAAAACAGATAAATCGTAGAAAAGAACGATGCCAATACAGAAAAAAAGGATTTCTCCCCGCCAGAAGATGATCAACCTGATGTACGTGGTCTTGATGGCTATGCTCGCGCTGAATGTGTCGAGCGACGTACTGAACGGTTTCTCATTGGTGAGCGAGAGTCTGAATAGAACAACGGAGAATGCCAGTCAGGTGAATCAGGGCATCTATTCCACTTTCGAGGCCCAGATGCAGTCGAATCCCGCCAAGACAAAGCAATGGTACGAAAAAGCACAGTATGTCCGTGGTATGAGTGATTCCCTCTACAATCTGGCAGAGGAACTGAAAGAGGCCATCGTGCGCAAGAGCGATGGTGAGACGGGCGATGTGAACGACATCAAGAACCGTGAGGACCTGGAAGCCAGCACACAGGTGATGCTGGCACCCGGACGAGGACGTGGCGGGGAACTGTGCAAGGCTATTGACAGTTATCGTGAGCGTATCGTGACGATGGTTACGGATGAGGAAAAGAAAAAGATTATCACCAACAACCTGAATACGGAGGTCCCGATTAAGGGGAAGGTCCTGGGTAAGAACTGGCAGGAGTATATGTTTGAAAACATGCCTACGGCTGCTGCTGTGACCTTGCTTACCAAACTGCAGAGTGATGTACGCTATGCCGAGGGTGAAGTGGCCCAGAACCTGTTGAGCAACATAGACGTAAACGATATCCGCGTGAACGAGCTGAGTGCCTTTGTCATACCCAGTTCACAGACCGTAGTGCAAGGGGGCAAGTTCAGTGCCCAGATCATTATGGCTGCCGTAGATACGACACGCCGGCCCACCATCTACATCGGTGGCAAGGAGGTTCCGGGCGATAAGGGGCTCTATGAGATGGTGTGCGGCAAGACAGGTGATTTCACCCTGAGCGGTTTCATTGAGGTGCTGGACGGAAACGGGGAGACCGTACGTCGCGATTTCGAACAGAAATATACGGTGGTGGAGCCCAGTGCTACGGTGAGTGCCGACATCATGAATGTGCTGTATGCAGGATATGACAATCCCATAAGCGTCAGCGTTCCGGGCATTCCTCGTAATCGTGTCTCTTTGTCGATGACTGGCGGTTCACTGGAACGGAAGGGCGACGGCAAGTTCATAGCCAGGCCTACTGAACCGGGCGGTGAAGCAGTCTTTACCGTAACGGCACAGAATGAAGGACGCAACCAGGAAATGGGTAAGTTCACCTATCGGGTGCGTAAGTTGCCCGACCCAACGGCATTCATCGCATATTCTGACGGGAATGGCGGAGAGGATCGTTTCCGTGGTGGTGCATTGAGCAAGCAAGTCCTGATGAACGTGGACGGTATCGGAGCGGCCATAGATGACGGGCTCCTGAACATTGCCTTCAACGTGCAGAGTTTCGAAACGGTATTCTATGATGCCATGGGAAATGCCGTACCTCTGCGTAGCGAGGGAAGCAAGTTCACTGAAAGACAGAAGAACCAGATACGTGGATTGTCCCGTAACAAGAGATTCTATATCAGCGATATTCATGCCACCGGACCTGATGGCGTAGAGAGAACCCTGAATGGGGCAATGGAAGTTAAAATCAAGTAAAACCATACGTGTATGAAGCGTTTACTATTATCTATAATGGCAGTACTGATGTTGGGCGTTGCAGTTGATGCCCAGCCCACGAAACGACGTGTAAAATCATCTGCCCAGACAACGAAAAAGGCCAATGCGCCAACGTCTGCTGCAACAGCCAGCGACCGGGCGGCCCTGATGTTCCCCAGTTCTGCTGCCATGCCGGAAGATGTGGTTTGGAAACGTGATGTCTATCGTCAGCTGGATTTGCTGAAAGATAAGAATGCACCGATGTACTATCCTGTGGAACCCATCGGCCATCAGGTGAACTTATTTACGTATCTGTTCCGTTTGGTGCTGACGGGCCGTGTGCAGGCTTATCGGTACAAACTGGATGGTACAGAGTCGTTCGAGGAAAAGGATAAACTGGAAGTCCGCAGCCTGCTGGAGGACCAGAGCATCTATTTCGAAGAGAAAGACGGAAAGTTCGTAGTAGCAGACAGTGACTTGCCCAGCTCGGAAGTTACTCGTTTCTATATAAAGGAAAGCATCTATTTCGACCAGCGTACCGGAACATTCAGCACACGCGTCTCCGCTTTGTGTCCCGTACTGATGCGTGGAGCCGACGAGTTCACGACAGAGGCCACTCCCTATCCCCTGTTCTGGGTGCAATATTCCGATGTGGCTTCTTGGTTGGCAAGGCTCCCGATGATGGGCAGTAACCTGAACAACATTTCCAACCTGACAGCCGATGATTTCTTTACGTTAAATCGCTACGACGGTAAGATATACAAGACCAATAATCTGCAAGGTCGTGTGCTGGCCAACTACTGTCAGACCGACAGCGATATGGTGAAAGAACAAGCGCATATCGAAAAGCAGATTGCCGATTTCGAAAAGGGTATCTGGGGTCATGCTACGGATTCCACCAAGAACGACAGTCTGGAGATGGCCCAGAAGAAGGTCAAGAAAACGATGCGGTCTTCGGCTTCCAACTCAGCCGACAGTCGCCGTCGTAGTGGTAATGCCGGTTCTGCAAAGCAGGAGAAATCTTCCTCCAGCAGCGCCCCCCGTGTCAGCGCCCGTCGCCAGAGACGATAGAAAAACCAGTATGGCATGATGTTTGCCGACGTCATCCTTCCACTCCCTGTGGCTGGTGCCTATACTTACAGCCTGCCTACATCCCTTTCAGCAAGGGTGCAGGCAGGTTGCCGTGTTATCGTACCGTTTGGTGCGAAAAAATATTATAGTGCCATCGTTCTTTCCGTACACGGAAACACACCAGACTATCCCACAAAGGAAGTTTTGGATGTTCTAGATGAATATCCCATCCTCCTGCCTTCTCAGATGAAGCTATGGCAGTGGATTGCCGATTACTATCTTTGTTCGATAGGGGAAGTGTACAAGGCAGCCCTTCCGGGGGGATTGAAATTGGAGAGCGAAACGATGGTCGTCTTCAACGAGGAATTCGAGAACGATGAGCCTTTGGCATCTTCCGAGCAGAAAATTGTGGACGTGTTGTCTGTCAAGAAGGAACTCTCTCTCTTGGCTTTGCAGAAAGAAACCGGTTTACGTGCCATTCCTGCTGCTATCAAGGGATTGTTGGAAAAAGGAGTTCTTCTGATAAAGGAAGAGATGAAACGTGCCCATCAGCCCAGGACAAGACTGTATGTCCGACTGGGAAGTGCATATTTCGAAAAGGGCCGCCTGGAAGAAACTCAGGCGGAACTGCGTCGTTCGCCCAAACAGGCAACGTTGTTGTTCGCTTATCTGGAACGGGCAAAAGCGTCTGCTGCATTGTCGTTGCAAAACCCTGGATTGCTGGAAGAAATTGCCAAAGCGGATTTGCTAACGGACACGGGTGTCTCATCAGCCGTTTTCAATGCTTTGCGCGAACGTGGCATCCTGGAGGTCTATGAAAAAGCTGTTTCCCGTTTGTCGCAAGAGGAAATGCCAAAGGAGGTTGTGATGAATCCTCTCAGCGAACCCCAGCTGCAAGCCTTGAACGAAATAAATCAAGTTTTTGCCCGAAAAAATGTATGTCTGCTCCATGGCGTAACGAGCAGCGGCAAGACGGAGGTGTATATCCATTTGATTCAGCAGATGTTGGAAAAGGGCTGTCAGGTTCTTTATCTGTTGCCAGAAATTGTACTCACCGCTCAGCTGACGGAACGGTTGAAACGTGTATTTGGGAATCGTCTGGGGGTCTATCACTCTAAATATCCGGATGCTGAAAGGGTGGAACTCTATCAGAAAATGCTCTCGGACTCGCCCTACGATATCATTGTGGGTGTACGTTCATCGGTCTTTCTTCCGTTTCGGAAACTTGGCCTCGTCATTGTGGACGAAGAGCATGAGAGCAGTTTCAAACAACAGGATCCGGCTCCCAGGTACCATGCACGGAATGTGGCTCTCGTCCTGGCAAGCCAGATGGGTGCCAAAACGTTGTTGGGTACTGCCACACCTAGTCTGGAAAGTTACTATAATGCCCAGAACGGGAAGTATGGTCTGGTAACGCTGAAAACACGCTTCCGTGGAGCACAACTTCCAGAGATAGAGGTTGTGAATATGCACGAACTGTATCGAAAAAAAATACTGAAAGGCTTTTTCAGTCCCCAGCTATTACATGGTATAAAAGAAGCCCTTTGCGTTGGCCAGCAGGTCATTCTCTTCCAGAATCGAAGGGGGTATGCACCGGTTATGGAATGTCATGTGTGTGGTTGGGTGCCACGTTGTCAACGATGCGATGTCAGTCTTACCTATCACAAGGATTCGCATCAGATGACGTGTCATTATTGTGGTGCCGTATATCCTATACCACAGTCTTGTCCTTGTTGCGAGAGTGACCGGCTTTTTGGGAAAGGTTATGGTACGGAACGTGTTGAGGACGAAATAAAGGAACTCTTTCCCGAAGCACGGGTTGCCCGTATGGATTTGGACACGACACGTAGTCGTCAGAACTACGAACGTATCCTGGATGATTTTCAGCATGGCCGGACGGACATACTGATAGGAACACAGATGGTGACGAAAGGACTGGATTTCGACCGGGTGAGTGTGGTAGGCATACTGAATGCCAGTACGATGCTGAACCAACCGGATTTTCGTAGTTATGAAAGAGCCTTCCAGATGATGTCTCAGGTTGCAGGCCGTTCAGGAAGACGGGGAAGACAAGGGAAAGTCATCATGCAGACCAGAGACGTTCAGGCCAGTGTAATCGGTCAGGTCGTACGTCACGACTATGAAGCCATGTTCAGGGAGCAGATCCAGGAACGCGAACTATTCCAATATCCTCCCTTCTGCCGTTTGGTCTATGTGTATCTCAAGCATCGCGACGAGCATGTTGCCGATCAGATGGCATCTGAAATGGCCGGCCTTATGTGTCAGGTGTTCGCACATCGCGTCTTGGGCCCCGACAAACCTTATGTCTCTCGTGTGCAACTGATGCATATCCGTAAGATTGTGTTGAAAGTGGAACTTCCCGTTTCCATGTCGGACGTCCGTCAGCGACTGCGTCAGATCCAGCAATATCTGCTATCCTTACCCGCTTATAAGTCGGGACAGGTATATTACGATGTGGATCCCGTGTGATATTATATGGCCCAAACGCCTCCCTTTGTCAGACCTACTGAGCTTTCGCCTATTTCATCTCGGGGTATTGTATGCGGGTGTGGTAGATGGTCTTGAGCTTGGCTTTCAGCGTTTCCTTGGCATCTTTGATGTCAAGGAACGTGATGGGGCATGCGTTGAAGTATCCATCGTGCACTTGACCGTCTATAATCTTTTCCACCAGTTCGCTCAGGCTTTCTTCTGTATATTCAGCCAGGCTTCTGGACGCAGCTTCCACAGCATCGGCCATCATCAGTATGGCTTGTTCCTGAGTGGATGGATTGGGGCCAGGGTAGGAAAATAGGCTGTCATCGATAGGCTGTTCCGGATATTGATTCTTGTATGAAATGTAAAAATATTTAGCCATGCTTTGCCCATGGTGCGTGGCAATAAAGTCTTTTATGATAGATGGCAGACGGTATTTTTCGGCCAGCTTGAGCCCGTTTTGGACATGCTGGATGATAATCTGTGCACTCTTGTCATAGGTCAGGTTGTCGTGTGGATTTGTACCGTTCTGGTTCTCTGTGAAGAAGACTGCATTCTCCAGTTTCCCGATGTCGTGATAAAGGGCTCCTGTACGTACCAACTGACTTTTTGCCCCTATCTTGTTGGCCACTTCGGCAGCCAGGTTGGCTACCTGCATACTGTGTTGGAACGTGCCGGGGGCTTCTTCGGAAAGCCTTCTCAGAATGGCATTGTTCGTGTTGGACAATTCAACCAGGGTGACACCCGAGGTAAAGCCGAACCCACGTTCTATGGGAATGAGCAAAAGGTAGGCCATCAAAGAAAGGGCACCTGCTATACATAAGTATATATAGGTCCATTTATCTACACCGTTCGTGCTGAAGAAACTGCCTTTTACCAGATCGATGCACAGATAGGTGAGCAAGGTGGAGAACGTTACAAGCAGTACGGCTCGGAACAAGTCGGAGCGTTGCTGTAATTGGCGAAGACAGTAAACAGCCACCAGTCCGGCCACGGACTGGGTAAGGATAAACTCGTAGGGTTGTTTCAATGCCACGGCACAAGTGAGTATCATGAGTATGTGCGTAGTAAAGGCTGTACGTGAATCCATGAATACTCGTATGAAGATGGGCAACAGACAATAGGGTATCAAATAGACACTCATAAGGCTGTGGGAAATCATCATATAGGTAATGATGGGGAACAGGATATACATCAAAACGACAAAGGAGGCATGTTTAGGACTTTCCAGAAAATCGTTGCGGAACTGTTCGAAATACAACAGGAGCAGAACGACCATAATGGTAATGGTCAGGATCTTTCCCGTTGTCATGGACCATATTTCCAATGGACTTCTCGTACGTGCCTGTTGGTGCTTTTCCATGGAGACCAATACGTTGTAGATATCCTCGGTCACAATGTCTCCCCTGTCCACGATTTTCTGGCCGGCCAATACCTGTCCTATGTAGGGAACCAACATGTCGTCAACGTCCATTCTTTGTTGTTGCGATTTATCGTGGTCGTATGTCAGGTTGGCGGTGATATAGCGGCTTATTCCGCATTTTATGAGTTTGTCGTGCTCGAAACGTGTGCTGTCAGCTTCCTGTATGATGGCCTCGTATGCAGTCTTCTCGGTATAGAGGGTTGAAATGGGGTGGATGCTGGATGTGTTTTGCTGGTAGATGCGTATGTTCTCGGTCTGGTCGGCCAGCAGTTTCTCATAGTCTGTGGTAGTCAGAATGCCGTGGGAATAGATGTCGGACAATTTGTCAACTACATAGTTGCTATAATCGTTGGACATGAATTCCTTGAGGTTCTGCTTGAATTCCTCAGCAAAAGCATGCTTCTGTGTTTCTGCCATATTCGGGTCTATGCCGAAATACGGCTCGTAGAATTTATGCAGGCTGTCCCGTTCAGCCTGCAAGGCACTTTCCGGTTTCAGGATGAGAAAACTGTCTTTTGCTATGATAGGGCTCTCGTCCCATGGTTCCCCCAATGCATATTGATAGGTCGTGTAACTGTTGCTGGGCAAGAAAAAGGCCAGTATGGCGATAACACCGATAGCGCCAAGGATGCGATATAGGATACCCTTGAATTGAACGTTCCTGTGATGGTTATATCTGCTCATAATTCATAATTCATAATTCATAATTGACTTCGTCGAGCTCTTCAGCCTTCATTATGGATATTATAACGCTGCGAAAGTACGAAAAATTATTCATTATATAAAAAAAAAGCATTACTTTTGCGCGAATAATTATCAAAAGTAGCATGTCAGATAGAAAAGTCAGGGTGCGTTTCGCACCAAGCCCCACGGGTCCGTTGCATATCGGTGGCGTACGTACAGCCTTGTATAACTACCTTTTTGCCCGTCAGCATGGTGGTGATCTCATATTTCGTATAGAAGATACGGATTCCGGTCGTTTTGTTCCTGGTGCCGAGGAATACATCATAGAGTCGTTCCGTTGGTTGGGCATCCAATTCGACGAAGGCGTAAGTTTTGGCGGTCAGCATGGTCCCTATCGTCAAAGTGAAAGACGCGAGATATACAAACAGTATGTGAAGCAACTGCTGGATGCAGGAAAAGCGTATATCGCCTTTGATACACCAGAGGAACTGGACGCAAAACGTCAGGCTGTAGAAAATTTCCAGTATGATGCCAGTACGCGTATGCAAATGCGCAATTCATTGACATTGTCCCACGATGAAGTGCAGAATCTGATTGCATCCGGAGAGCAATATGTAGTCCGCTTCCTGATAGAACCGGGACGTGACGTGCTGGTAAACGATCTGATACGTGGTGAAGTACGCATCAATTCCAGTATTTTGGATGACAAGGTCCTGTATAAAAGCGCAGACCAGTTGCCAACCTATCATCTGGCCAACATCGTAGATGACCATTTGATGGAGGTAACTCATGTGATACGTGGAGAAGAATGGTTGCCAAGCGCACCGTTGCACGTCCTTTTGTACGAGGTCTTCGGATGGTCCGATACGATGCCATGTTTTGCCCATCTGCCTTTATTGCTGAAACCTGTAGGCAACGGAAAATTGAGCAAGCGTGACGGAGATAAGTTGGGTTTCCCCGTGTTCCCTCTGGAATGGCATGATCCGAAGAGTGGTGAGGTAAGCAGTGGCTATCGGGAAAAAGGGTATTTGCCTCAGGCCGTGGTCAATTTCCTGGCATTGCTCGGATGGAATCCCGGAAACGAGCATAGCGAGATGCTGTCTATGGAGGAACTGATTGATTTGTTCGACCTGAGCAAGTGTTCTCGCAACGGAGCACGTTTCGATTATATCAAGGCCGCATGGTTCAATCATCAGTACCTAGTCCAGCAGCCGGATGAAGAATGGGTTCCTGCGTTCGATAAGATCCTAAGGGAGAACGGTATCCAATCGACTCCGGAGAAGGAAGTCGAGGTGGTGAAGATGATGAAGTTGAAAGTCATTGAATACACGGACAACGAAGGAAACAAGAAGAAAAGAAATATCAGTTTCGTCAGCGATTTATGGCCTCTTTGCCGCTTCTTCTTTGTCACACCACAGGCGTTTGACAAGGAAGACAAGTTCGTTCGCAAGAACTGGAAAGAAACGACGGCGGACGAGATGCGTCAGTTCGTGCAAATCCTGCAATCCGTAGAAGATTTTTCTGTGGAAGGATTGAAGACTGTGATAGACCCTTGGGCCGAGGCTTCCGGAATCCGCCCTTGGAACGCATGGCGTATCTGTCTGGTAGGGGCAGGCCAGGGACCGGATATGTATGAACTGTCTGCATTCCTGGGCAAGGAGGAAACGTTACGTCGCATGCAGTATGCCATAGAAAAGTTGAGCTGATGTTGTATTCGTTAGGTATTTATTTGTATATGCTGGCCGTTATTCTGGTGTCTCCTTTTCATAAGAAGGCACGGCAGATGGTACGGGGACATTGGAACACGTTTCGTATCTTGCGACATCAGATAGATTCGAATGCCAGATATGTATGGTTCCATGCAGCCAGTCTGGGCGAATTTGAACAGGGGCGTCCCCTGATGGAACGTTTCCGCCGGGAGCATCCGGAATATAAGATTCTGTTGACCTTTTTCTCGCCCTCGGGATACGAAGTTCGTAAGAATTACGATGGTGCAGATGTCATTTGCTATCTTCCCTTCGATACACCGGGAAATGTGCTGAGCTTTTTCCGTCTGGTAAAACCGGAAATGGCTTTTTTCATCAAGTATGAGTTCTGGCTTAATTTCATCATAGGTTGCCACCATCATCATATACCCTTCTATAGCGTAAGTAGCATCTTCCGTCCCAACAAGGTCTTTTTTCGGTGGTATGGATTCGGATATGCCCGTGTGTTGCGCTATGTGACGCATTTCTTTGTTCAGGATGAGGAAAGCAGGGCATTGTTGGCCAGTCGTGGAATCCGCGATAATGTCAGCGTTGTGGGTGATACCCGTTTCGACCGAGTGTTGGATATACGCAATCAGGCAAAGGAACTTCCATTGATCGAGCGTTTTGCCCAGGATACGCCTTTCGTGTTGGTTACGGGTAGCAGTTGGCCCCCAGACGAGGATATTATTGTACCCTATTTCAATACACATCCCAGAATGAAGTTGGTCTTGGCTCCTCATGTCGTTAGCGAGGAACATCTACGTCAGATTGAAAGCAAATTGCAACGTCCGAGTGTCCGTTATACCGAGGCCGACGAAGAAAGTGTAAAGAAGGCAGATTGCTTGATTATCAATTGTTATGGGCTATTGAGCAGTATATACCGCTATGGCAGTGTGGCATACGTGGGTGGCGGATTTGGCATGGGCATTCACAATGTGCCTGAAGCGTCCGTATATGGCATTCCCGTCCTTTTCGGACCGAACAATAAAGGTTTCCGCGAAGCTCAGGACTTGCTTCGGATGGGTGGCTGTTTTGAAATAACCGGAGGTACGTTGTTTAATGCCGTGATGGATCGTGTACAACAAGACGAAGAACTGCGCAAAAGACGTGGTTCTATCGGTCGTGATTACATTGAGTCCAATGCCGGAGCGGCAGACAAGGTTTTCGGCAAGGTCTTTTCAGCCTAGCCTTTGTACTCTTCGCTGGTAGTAACAATCTGTGTGTTGGCAGGGTTCGCATCAGCCGTGCGGAACCAGTCGCTGTATTCAATGTAGTGCTTTGCAAAGGTCTTGTTCAGTTCCTGTGCTTGTTGCGGATCTACTTTCTTGATGAATTTTGCCGGTACGCCGCCCCACAGTTCACCATCTCCGATTACTGTCTTGCTCAACACTAATGCGCCGGCAGCCACAATGGCTCCCTTGCCTACGACAGCATGGTCGAGGACCGTGGCCCCCATGCCGACCAGAGCTCCGTCTTTCACTTCACATCCGTGCAGGGTGACAGAGTGGCCGATGGTGACGTCGTCCCCCAGAATGACAGGTGCTTTCCCGTTCAGGGTATGCAGACAGCTGTTGTCCTGTATGTTCGTGCGGTTTCCGATCTTTATGAAGTGGACATCTCCTCTTATCACGGCGTTGAACCATACCGTGCAGTCATCACCCATTTCCACATCGCCTATGATAGCCACGCCTTCGCTGAAGTAGCAATGTTTTCCAAAGCGTGGAGCAGGCATTCCTTCCAGTTTTTTTATTATTGCCATAACGTATTTGCTGTTTATTTCATTTGCACCGCAAAGGTAACGCTTTTATTCCGTAATTCATAATTTTACGGCTCAATGTTTAGGAACCGTGATTTATCGTGTGGCGAATTTCACGCATCCATTTTTTGATAATTCATTTTCTTTTCGTAACTTTGAGGCTCAAATCATATAGTTTTATGGCGTTATGGCATGGTTCTTCCTGTTAATTGCATCGGTTTTTGAAGTCGGATGGCCCCTTGGCTTCAAATTGTCGGACGAACATCCGGAGCATTTCTGGATGTATATTTTCCTGTCTATGATAAGTATGTCCTTGAGTGGAATCTTCTTGTATTTTGCACAAAGGACCATTCCTGTCAGTACGGCATACGTCGTATGGACGGGACTTGGAGCCTTGGGCACGCTCCTGGTGGGCATCTTCTGTTTCGGAGATTCAGCCTCCGTCTGTCGTTTGCTATGTGCCTTGCTTGTTCTGGCGGGTGTCGTGGGATTGGAACTGACATCTCCGAAATAGCAAACCCTACCCCGAGCACATCTTCTGCGTTTTGCTTCCAGT
>JAZLIY010000096.1:0-28521 GCA_045617645.1 Bacteroidaceae bacterium
GGGAGAGGTGGGCATCATGAGGGCGTTCGGAGCCACACGCCCACGGGTGATGCGTATGTTCCTGCAAGAGGGGTTCATCCTGACCACCCTGGCGGTACTCATCGGCATAGCCATCTACTTCAACTATGCCATCTCCCACGAATTTCCGTCCAACAACATTATATCAAAGTACAACCCAGGTGGAGGGAGTGGTATATTCACCGGAATCCCGCAGTTCTGGTTCCTGAACTTCTCCACCCACTTCGCCGTAGTGAGCATAATTATCTATCTATTGCTCCTGGCCGTAGTGAGCATCGGCATAGCCATACCGGCATGGAAAGCCAGCCGCACGAACATCGTGGATACGCTGAAATAGGATAAAAAACGAAAACGACATGAATATCAGACAAACACTCAACACCATCAGGCAGGAGAAACTCTTCTCCACCATCTACATCGTGGGAACGGCACTGGCCATTACCTTCACCATGATACTGAGCATCATCTACTACATCCATCTGGCGGACATCTATCCCGAAAAGAACCGTAGCCGGACGGCTTACATAAACTCATGCGTAACAAAAGCCGTCGGAAAGGATGGTTATCAAATGTATGGCAGTTTCTCGCAATATGATATGGAGGACTATTTCTACAAGTTGAAGAACGTGGAAACCGTATCAGCATACGAGGATAGGGGTGATCTTAGGTCTAACTATCTATATAAATACATTCAGACGCCCAACGGATACAAACGTGTCATCAGCTTGAGTACGGATCCTAATTTCTTCCGTATCTACCCATATAAATTCCTGAGTGGAAAACCTTTTACCTGGGATGACCTGCATACCAGCCAACGTGCGGTCGTCATCACGGACAGATTGGCTGCCGACATCTTCGGCCCCGAGGCAGATGCCGTGGGACAGGAGTTCAAAATGAACGACCATGACTACCGTGTATGCCGTGTGGTAAAGGGGGGGAGCAGTCTGCTGGAGCATAGTTATGCCGAGGTCTTCATACCTTACGGGTACAGTCAAGATGAATCGTGGGCAGAAAGAAATCGTTCAAGTCATTACGGACATCTGAAAATTATTCTTATGGTCAAGGACAACGAGCAGCTGCAAGCACTAAAGAAGGAACTGGAGGAAATACAGCGTATCTGGGCAGTAACGGACGAACCAGATTTTAGAGGAAACACCCATACATATCACTTCACGGAAAACGCTTTCTTCACCCATACCAACGCAGCCATGTTCCGGGCAACTGGTTCCGGTTCGCAAATAGAGGTACAGGAACAACCCACGGAAATCGGGCACATCAACATGAAGAACCTCCGGTACATTCTGTTTGTGTTGCTCGTGTTGCTCGTTGTTCCCGCCGTCAACCTGTGCGGCATGGTGTCCAGCCGTATGGAGGAACGTATGGCAGAACTGGGTGTCAGGAAAAGTTTCGGTGCCAGCCGCGGTACGCTCTTCCGCCAGATTCTGTCGGAGAACCTGACGCTGACCCTCTGTGGCGGCATCCTGGGCCTGTTGCTTAGCTGGATAGCATTAGGCACAGGGCGTGTAAGCATCTTCAGTATGTTCATGAACCCTATGATGGTACGCGAATGTCCCAACCTGACAGGCAGTATGCTCTTCTCGCCCCTCATCTTCCTGGCGGCCTTTCTGTTGTGTTGCATACTGAATCTGCTGGCGGCCTTGCTCCCTGCCTGGTGGAACCTGAGAAAACCGATTGTGGAATCTATGATGAGAGAAAAATAAGCAGCCCACGCGCCGGGCAATATAAGAAGTTAAGATTATGAAGAATATATTGAGAAACCTATGGAATCACCGCAGTCAGAACATTTGGCTGTTCGTGGAACTGATTATCGTTACCGTAGTAGCATGGATGGTACTGGATACCGCCATCGTATGCCGTTACCTGCGCAATATGCCCGATGGATTCGATGCCGACCGACTGGTCTGCATCAAGGCGTACCGTGTTTACGATCCACTGAAAAAGGACAATATAGATGAACTTAAAGACTATCTGCGACAAATAGACGGAGTAGAAAACGTATGTATCGAAGACCGCGAACCATACGGTTCATTCACCAGTTATGTAGGCATTGAGCGCGTTGTCATTGACAATGACACCGTTAGGGTGCGCTCATTTGAGTTGCTTCCTGGACAAAAGTTCTTCAACACCTACGGCATACACGTCCTGGACGGCAGTGTGGCAGAAGATGACTGGAATCCGGATGCCGAGAGAACGATCGTGATAAGCAAGAGTATTGCCCAAAGGATGTTCAACAGAACGGATGTCGCGGGGAGGAAAATACATATTCGGACAAGTGACCGCCTGCAGGGTGACGATACACCAGAGTGGAGTGACTACCGCATCCAGGCGGTAGTGGAGGACAGCAAAGCCAGTACCTACGACTACAACCCATGTGCACTATTCATTCCTACCAAATTTTACGGAGTGGAAAATTATAATATAACATTGCGTCTGAAAGAAGGTGTCGATCCACGTCTTTTCCTGGAAGTCCATAGACAGGAACTGAACAAGGCAGAAGTAAACGGAAGCATTTATAGTCTTTTCGGAGGTCAGCCGTACCAAACGATTCGGGAAGCCAAGAACGCCAATGAGAAAGAGGAAAAGGAGTACCGCATGAACCTGCTCCTGTCTTCGTTCTTCCTGATAAGCGTATGCCTGGGCACCATAGGAGCCTTCTGGAAACAGATGCAACGCCGAACGGGAGAGGTGGGCATCATGAGGGCATTCGGAGCCACACGCCCACGGGTGATACGTATGTTCCTGCAAGAGGGATTCGTCCTGACCACCCTGGCCGTATTCATCGGCATAGCCATCTACTTCAACTATGCCATCTCCCACGAATTTCCGTCCAGCTACCTTATTCCGAAATACAATCCAGGTGGAATGTTCGCCGGAATCCCCCAGTTCTGGTTCATGAACTTCTCCACACACTTCACCGTGGTGAGCATCCTTATCTACCTGCTGCTCCTGGCCGTAGTGAGCATCGGCATAGCCATACCGGCATGGAAAGCCAGCCGCACGAACATCGTGGATACGCTGAAATAGGATAACCCACACCACAGTCCGACTCCAATCCAACCGGGCTTGGACTCCAGTCCAGTCGGGCTCGGAATGCAGTCCAATCGGCTTTGGACTCCAGTCCAGTCGAACTCGGACTTCAGTTCAATCGGCTTAGGAATGCAGCCCAACTGCCTTGGGATAACTTTTAACGTTTAGTATAAATACATTCAAGAATAATATCTGCCAGCAAGAAATATGAAGAACAACAGCCTGAAAAGAAGGGTGGAAGTCCTGGAATACATCATCAAGACGCAGGAACACCGCATCGCCCTGTTGGAAAACGGTGCCCAGACCGTCTGCACAAATCAACCGAAGAAACATGACAAGATGCCTCTGACGGACAATCTCGTCATAAAGCATTTCCAGCAAATAGTGAAACAGTCCCCTCTCAGGCAGGAGGGTGTTCCCCTTGTCGAAGATTCGGAATGGGAAGCCTTACAGGACACGATGGAGCTGAACTACCCCACCCTCTATGCTCGGCTGCATGAGAACGGGAAACTCAGCAAGCCCGACTACCGTATGTGCCTGCTCATCCTGGCCGGCTTCACCCCCTCGGCCATAGCCCTGCTGATGGAAAAGGCGAACGCCAGCATCTCTACAAGCCGTAAACGCCTGCTGCTTAAAGTTTTCGGGAAAGAAGGCAAGCCTGCAGAGTTCGACTACAAGCTACGCCTCTTTCTGGTATGAAAGCTGTTCGACCGGATTCGCAACGCACTCCAAACGGTTGAGGACAATACATCGCCAAGGAGTGAAGCGATGCCGTGGGCATCAGACAATGGTAGCCAGCCATTGACTTCGTCGAGCTCTTCGACCTTGTCTATGGCTGGGATAATATGGAGACCAGAAACACCATGCTGTCAGGTATGGGATATAAAAACCATAGAACCTATATCCGATACCTACGGCATCGCATTGGAGGGAGCGCCATCAACCACCAGCCATAAGAATAGCTGGCTACCAATATCTTATCGCGATGCGATAAATTGTACCCCAAAAAGGATATTAGGAGAAAGGATGCCATGGGCATCAGACAATGGCTGGCTACCAATATCTTATCGCGACGCGATAAATTGCACCCAAGAATAGGCAAGATACACCAACCTGTCGCGATGCGATAAATTAAGAAGTTCCCTCTTTCTGGTATGAATCAATAGAGGCAAACGGGACCCAGAATACCCATGGGAGCCGTAGGTTGGCCTCCGGTCCATCCCTGTGCCACGGGATTATCGGTAAGGGATTTGACGTAATTTCCCAGGGTGGTGGTACAACGCAGGGTGATGTGGTTCTCGCCCTTGCGCAACAATCCCTTTACGTTCCACATCCGGTAGCCATACCACCTGCGGCCCAGGCTCGTTCCGTTTAGGATGAGTTCCACCACACTGTTGTTGGCGTTCCCTGCATCCAGCAACGATACGGTTTCGGGCTGACGTATGTTCAGCACGGTGGTATATTCCACATCACCGGCAAATGTCTGTGTACGGCTGTCCTGGTTGAGGTCGAACAAGGCAGTACGCCGGAAGTCGAACTCGTCACCTGTCAGGGCATGCTTGAAATGCATGTCCCAGTCATCCCCCAGCGTCATACACGGTTCTCCCTCCCGGATGAGGGGACGGAAGGGCTCGCCACCAGTCTCATAGTCAAAGACAAGAATCCTGCTCTCCTCGGGTTGCAGATAGAGATCCACGCCCTTCTGCCATTCATCCAGACGATAACGCCGTCCTGTCTCAGCATCCCATACCCAAGCCGTCTTGTCGGTATTGACGTGAGGGAAGCTCAGTGTCTGCCGAACCTCCTCGGTGGCACTATAGTTCGTGATATAGAAGACATCCTCCTGCTCGCCCTTGTAATAGTTCTGGCTGAGGAAAACATTGGGATGGCTGAAGAGCAGATTGCGGTTGATTCCGTATTGCTGTTGCACCTGTGTCCACCATTCCAGCATGTTCTCGCTCGTGGGGCCCTCTTCCACCAGGACATAACGTTCGGGGTACTTGTCTTCCAGCACACCCAGTACCTTCCGTATGGCCTTGTCGCGCCTGGACGCTGCTTTCATACCGTATGACTTGTGGGGACGTTTCTCTATGCAGATTACTTTTCCTCCCGAGGCAACAAAGGCCCGCAGTTTCCGGGCGGCTGCCAGTGAGATGCTCTCCACCCGGGTCAGGATCAGCGTGCTATAGGTTCGTGGGCCGTATGTGAGCGTTCCCTTCTTCACGGTACCACGCTCCAGGATGGATTCGCTGATGTAGTCGCAGTTGCTTCCCGTCTGATGGATGGCCTCCCACAGATGGTAGGCATATTCGGGATAGATGTGGTCGGGGAAGGGATCGCGCTGGCCACCCAGTTTGCCCCACATATCCTCGAAGGCAGGCAGGATGGCTATGTCGGCCTGCATCGTCGTGTTCTGGAAGAGTGCGGAGAGACGTGCCTTGTAGTCTGCCCACAGGCGGAAGTGAGGCCACCAGGTATTCTTCTCGTTGAAGTAACAGCCATAGCGCACCCACCCGGGGAAGACCGTCTCGGCCGGATTGTAGTTGAAACCGTGCAGCACGCTCTGGTTCACGCCGGAGAGGTTACTCATGTCGCCGGTCAGCTTGAGGTGGTCCATAGAAGTGAAGAACACCATGTCGGTATTGGTCTGTTCCTCGCAGCTGACCATGTTGTTGCCAGAGAGCAATGAGCCCGAAGCCACCAGCTTGTTGCTAACGCTGTAACTGGACCGGAAGACACCGAACTCCGGTCTGGCATAACCCGTGAAGGAACGCATCCAGGTTTCACATTCCGGGATGCCGATCGTCATGCTCGACTCAATGGGGTGCAGCCCACGGCCGTATGCCTGTATGCGGGATTTCACATGATGATCCTGGCACCACTTGTTGAAGGGCATAAGGAATCCCTCGCGGAAGAGTTCGCGCATGGTACGTTCGAAATCGTTGCGGACACGCTCTATCACATCCTGGGCCTGAGGGGTAAGGTCGAAGTCGGAACCGTATTCCTCGTTGACCGGGTTGCCCATGGAACCGACCTTGACGATGATATAGGGCAGATAGGGGTAGATATCGTACCCCCGACGTTTGCGGAACTCATCGCGCATACGGTCGTCCCAGTTGCTACCCTCCGTCTCGAAACTGTCGCAGAAGGCAGCCCGCATATAACGGCCTATGTCGCCCATAGCGGGTGTCAGGGCGGAAGAAAGC
Organism: Bacteroidaceae bacterium; assembly: GCA_045617645.1. Classification (GTDB taxonomy): domain Bacteria; phylum Bacteroidota; class Bacteroidia; order Bacteroidales; family Bacteroidaceae; genus Physcousia. The sequence continues at coordinate 6,273 of JAZLIY010000096.1, forward strand.
AGGTTCAGATAGCTTTGCGCAGCCCGTTTATCGTAATGGTTCAGCACGGGTCCCTGTGCACCGGGAGCTCCGTTGATGACCGCCATGAATCCGGTCAGCTTGACAAAGCAATACAGCACGTAATCCGTATCCCCGGGAGCCGTAATGCTGATTTGTCCGTTCGTTACCTGGTCATCGTAGCAGATACCGTCCACGACATCGGTAACCCGCTTGGGCATCAATCGCAGGTACAGCAACTGCTTGTCGGGGTCGGGATAGGGCGAGCAGATGGGTGGGTTCACCCTGTCCAGGATATCCTCGACGGACATCTGGAAATGCTCACCCCGCTTCAGGTCGAACGTCTCTATGGTGAGTAACTGCTGTTGCTGGTCGCGTTCCAGGCTTTCCGAGCCGAAGGGCCAGCCGGAGCCCACAATCATATCGGCCACCATGCCACGTTCTTCGCACCCATCAACAGCCACTTTCACCATCTGGCTCCACTCGGGGCTATACACCTTCAGGGTGGGTATCCCGATGCTGTCTCCGCCGGGATAGGCAATGGGGTTTATTTCCACGCCACCGATACCGGCTGCCTTCATCACGTCCAGCTCGCGCCGTATCTCGTGATCGGTCACCTTGTTTCCGTTCCACCACCAGCGCACTTGCAAGCGGTATTTCATCTCCGGATTACTGAAGGTATCGAACAACGAACTCTTTTGTGTTTGCCCGGCATAGACCGTGGCACAGCACACCATCATCAGGGAAAGGACAATCTTTTTCATTTTTACTGTATGATTCATATTAAATTTTCTTTATAGGACCGGACACCCTTGCCGGCGGCGGTCTTCGGCACTATTCTGACAGCTGCACCACCATTGGAACTGAGATTGAACTTCAGACGGGTCTTTCTGATTACCTTAATATTTGGTACAGCGCACGTGGGTACGCGTAGGAACAGCCTTCTCATCTAATCGTCTGCGTATTATTTCATTCCTCTGGCAGCATAGATCATATCGCGTGCCTGTCCCAGTTCCTGGAATTTCTTTACGGCAGCCTGACGTATATCCTCGCTCACATTACCCAGTCGGTCGGGGTGATAGAGCATGGCCATGCGGCGGTAAGCCTGGCGAACCTCGTCATCGGTGCTCTGGGGACTGATGCCCATCACCTGATAGGCCATTTCCAGACGGGAGATGCCCTGACGGGACTGTGCCGTACGTTGCTGGTACTGTTGGTATTGCTGGTACTGGCGATACTGCTGTTCGGCATCGCGCTGCTGGCGGGCCTTGTGGATGAGTGAGAATATGTAATCAAAGGCTCGCCATACCAGATATATTGCCAATAAACGGATTATAATATACATTTCGTCGAATTTTGAATACAAAAATACAACAATTAGGCAAAAAACTGATAGCCGACGGCACTTTTTGACATATTTTCACTAATTTTGTCCTTGAAATATGTAAAACAAGAAAAGAAAGATATGAAAAAGAACCTTGAGACCCTCTGCATACACGGCGGTTGGAAAGCCGGAAAAGGCGAACCGCAACAGTTACCCATCTACCAGAGTACAACCTTCCGCTACGAGACAAGCGACCAGATGGCACGCCTCTTCGACCTGGAGGAGGACGGATATTTCTACACCCGACTGGCCAATCCCACCAACGATGCCGTAGCCAAGAAGATTGCGGCCCTGGAGGGCGGCGTGGGTGCCGTGCTCACCAGCAGCGGACAGGCTGCATCTTTCTTCTCCGTAACGAACGTCTGCGGAGCCGGAGACCATATCATCAGCAGCAACACCATCTACGGCGGCACATTCAACCTGTTTGCCGTCACCATCAAGCAGCTGGGCATCGAATGTACGTTCGTGGATCCCGAATGGGACGATGAGCAGATCGAGGCTGCCTTCCGCCCCAATACGAAATGTTTCTTCGGGGAGAGCATCTCCAACCCAGGTGGCAAAATCCTGGACATCGAGCGTTTCGCACAGATGGCACACAGACACGGAGTACCCCTGATCGTGGACAACACCTTCCCCACTCCCATCAACTGCCGTCCCATAGAATGGGGGGCCGACATCGTAATCCACTCTACCACGAAATACATGGACGGACATGCCACTCAGGTGGGCGGTTGCGTCGTGGACAGCGGCAACTTCGACTGGGATGCCCATTCCGACAAGTTCCCTGGACTGACAACCCCCGACGAGAGCTATCACGGACTGACCTATATGAAAGCCTTTGGACGGGCTGCCTACTGCACCAAACTGGTGACGCACCTGATGCGTGACCTGGGCAGCATCCCCTCACCCCAAAATGCCTTCCTACTGAACCTGGGATTGGAGACACTGCATCTGCGTGTGCCTCGCCACTGCCAGAATGCCCAGCGGGTGGCTGAATGGCTGGAGAAGAACTCGCGCGTGGGATGGATCAACTACGCTGGCCTGCCCACCAACAAATACCATGCCCTGGCTCAGAAATACATGCCGAACGGCATCTGCGGCGTCATAGCCTTCGGACTGAAAGGCACGCGCGAAGATGCAATCCGTTTCATGGACAACCTGGAGTTCATCAGCATCGTCACCCATGTGGCTGATGCACGCACCTGCGTCCTGCACCCCGCCAGCCATACCCACCGTCAGCTTTCCGACGAGCAGTTGCGACTGGCTGGCATCGCTCCCGACCTGATACGTCTGAGCGTGGGCATAGAGAACGTGGACGACATCATCGCCGATTTGGAACAGGCCATGGCCAAGATGGACTAACAAGAAAAAACAAACGGAAACCCGATAAAACAACTCTCTCTTATGGCAAGAATCAAGGTCATACACTTGGAAATAGATGGCGAGCACCACTATTTCGGATCGCTCAAGGCGCTGCACGAGGCAATGGGCGACAGGCTGGGAATGAAGTTCAATTCCTTCCACAGCAACGTGCGCGTTACCCCGGAGATGCCCTATGTGAACAGGCGCAAGGGCTACATCATCCGTATGGGCATACTTACACAGACCAAGACCAACCGCCGACCACCCTCGTTCATCACTGCAGCCAAACAGCCCGCGGTGGAACCCATACCAGAGACCATAGCGGAACCTGCTGTGGAACCCATAGCGAAGCAGGATGTGAACGAGAAGCCTAAGGGCAACAAGGCATCCAAGAAAGGGGCACCCGAACAACTGGATCTGTTCGGGTTCTAGAATTCGAAGTTCAAGCCAACACCGATGACATGCTCGGCTGGCTTGCCGGCAAAGGTGTAGTAGAGGTAGTAGGCCTCGGCCTCCACATGCTCATTGATGGTGTAGGTCGTGGCTACATAATGACGGGTTTTCTTCCATTTATCCCATGTAAAGATTTCCATGGCCAGGTACGGCTTGAAGCGTGTCTGGGGTATGGCATACTGTACCTTCAGGCGTGTACGCAGGACATCCGAACGCTCGTCGAGACCGGGTGTCCAAGATGAGATATAACGTTCCCTGAGCGCAACGCTCAGGTTGCCCTGTTTCAGGGTTTCCGTCAAGTCGAAGACAGCACGGTGCACGTTCTGTCCCGGCTTGCGCATGAAGTCGTAGCACACGTCACCCTTCAGCCAGGAATTGATCTTGTAGCCGGCCGTGGTACGTATATACCAACATTCCAGACGCTTGTACTGGTAATTGTCGTGCTCGAAATAGACGGAGCCGAAGAAACCGGACTTGCCGAAGTTATGGTAGATTTCCGTAAACTCCCAGCCACCGAAGGTGTTGTCTTCCTCGGCACTCGCAGAAACAGGGCAAAGGAACAGCAACGATAGCCAGATGGCTGTCAGCGTCGACAGCCGAAAACAAGATTGTATTTTCATTCTTTCCTCTTTTTCTCTGCGAAGATACAATTAAGCGAGCGAAAAGACAAAAGAATGTTTGAAAAAATGCGTATATTTGCAGCGAAGTTGATCTTCATGGATAAATATTGACCAAGGTAAAACAAATATAAGATGAGAATGAGACTACGTATTTTTGCAGGAATGCTGCTTCTGAGCAGCCTCTGTCTGGCCGGAAACCGCTGGGCTGGAAAGAAAGTGGCCGTGCTGGGAGACTCCATCTCGGACAGCATACGTGTGGGAACCAAGAAGTGTTGGTGGGAGATGCTCTCCGACTCGCTGGACTTGCAGACCATCTGCTACGCCAAGAACGGATGGACCATAGAGGGTATGCAGAAGCAGGCGCAATGGATGCTGGACGAGGAGAAGAACAGCGGCAGAAAATTTGACCTGATCCTCCTCTTCGGCGGTACCAACGATTTCAACAGCCAGTTGCCACTGGGGGAATTCTATGCACTTGAAAAGGCTACCGTATCACGCAATGGGAAACCGATAGAGTCGATGCGGCGTGTACTGAATTTTGACAACGGCACATTCTGCGGCCGACTGAACAGACTGCTCTCCACCCTGAAGAACAACTGCCCCGATGCCCGCATCGTCATGCTCACCCCCATCCACCGCGGATTTGCCAAGTTCAGTGACACCAACGAACAGCCGGAGGAAACGTGGGCCAACGGAATAGACCTGTTCCTGGACGACTATATCAACAAGATGGTGGAGGCATCGCGGCTGTGGGCCGTTCCCCTGCTGGACCTGAATGTCCAGTGTGAACTCTACCCCGTCAGCCCGGCCTACGATGGTTTTGTAAACAAGACGGATACGGACCGTCTGCACCCCAATACAGCCGGACACAGGCGCATGGCTCTGGCCATCCAGGGTTATCTGGAAAGCATCCTTCCCTGGTAGCGACAACCTTCTGCCCAAGGCACAAGAAAGACAGGCGGGAACCCCATCGGATTCCCGTCTGTCTATTTATGCTGTCTGCTGCCGTAGCGCAGCCGTCTTCCCTGTGTCCGTTGCTTATCGGACAGCTTTTACGATATAGGTAAAGTCATAGTCCTGATAGGGCATGTGGTAAGCGTCCATGGGCCATGCGCCCCAACTGTCTATGCATCCCAGTCCGAACTGGCGTGCCTGGATCTGCAGTACGCTGAAGTCGCGGGGCTCCAGGTCACCGCTGTGCATCTGCACGTGGTCCTTGTGGCGACCGGAATCCAGGTCCGAGGGCAGGTAGTTCAGCGTGCTGCACTCCATGTCGCCGGTGGCGATGAAGGTCAGTCCGCGTCCGCCGTCGTCGGTCAGCGTCCAGTAACGCACCTGTGTCTTGTTGCCGCTCTCCTGCGGACGTACGTAGGGCCAGTACTGGTCGGCCACCTTCTGCTTCCACAATCCCAGGGTCTGGAATCCGTGGCGGTCGATGTAGTTCTCGGTGGGACCCATGCCGTAGTAGGTGATGTTCCGGTACTCCTTGGACATTACCCACTGCATGCCGAAGCGGAACAGCTGGGGTTTGTCCTTGGCATCGCCTTTGGTGTCCAGGTGCTCGTTCACGATGACCTCACCGGCAGGCGTCATCGTATAGGTCAGGCTGAGCTGGGCTTCCAGGTCCTGCAGCTCATAGACGACCTTGATGGTCTGGCATTCTCCCTCGGCATAGCATGCTACGCTCTTGCAGTCCTTTCTGGGGTCCTTCCACTTGTCGAACTTCACCTGCAGCTGAGCTCCGTAGTCGTTGTCCGTGGGGGCACGCCAGAAGTTGGGTGTCACGTGGTACTCGTCCTCCAGTATGGGCTTGCCGTCCAGATCCACATAGTCCAGTTCGCCGGTCCAGCGGCATACGGTCAGGCTCAGCCCGTTGGCCTCCATGGTGTAGCATGCTCGCATGCTGTCCACCTTCACGCCCTTCTCGTCCGTGCGGCTGTCGGCCTTGGCCTCTGCCATCACCTGCGTACGTGTGGGGAAGTTGTATTTCTGCAGGGTAAACTGCTGGGCAGCCACCATCCATCCGGCGGGCAGCAGGGGCTCTTCCGCCTTAAGCAGGAACTCTATGTTGGCCATAATCTCGCTCCGGGGATACTGGCGCATCAGACCCATGACCTTTCGTGCCAGGGGCAGTTTGCCCAGTTCAATCCGCTTGGTCTGCTGGGGACCTACGCCGCCGAACTCATCCACGGTGTCGGTCATCTTCACCTCGCCGTCCACCAGTATCTTCACCACAGCCTTCACGTTGTCCATGTTCTTGAAGAAATTCTCGTTGAACAGGTCTATGGTGCCGTCGCTCATGCTCAGGTTCTTCAGCCAGATGCTCTGGTACCAGTGGCGCACCTCATAGGAATGGGGGGTTAGACTGCGGTCGGGGGCCACGATGCCGTTGCAGTTGAAGTTATGGTCGCTGGCGGGATAGCGTCCCATGTCGCCTCCGTACATGAAGATGGGCTTCCCGGTCTTCTTGCTCACGCCATAGACACCCTGGTCCACGAAGTCCCAGATGAAGCCGCCCTGATAGTTGGGATACTGGCGCACGATGTCCCAGTATTCCTTCAGTCCGCCTATCGAGTTACCCATGGCATGGGCGTACTCGCACTGTATCAGGGGACGGGGATTGCCGCTCTTGCAGTAGTTGGCGTCCCCGTCGGGACGTTCGTACATGGGGCAGTAGATGTCGGTCTTGCCGTCGCTACCGGCCATCTGGTACTGAACGGGACGGCTGGGGTCCATCTCTTTCAGACGGTCGTAGGCGGCCATGAAGTTGTCACCGTAACCGCTCTCGTTGCCCAGACTCCATACGATGACGCTGGGGTGGTTCTTCTGCACGCGCACGTTGTTCTCGTTGCGCTCTATCACGGCCTTGCGGTATCGGGGATCCTGGGACAGACGCTTTTCGCCGTAGCCCATGCCGTGACTCTCGAAGTTGGCTTCTGCTACCAGATAGATACCGTACTGGTCGCACAGGTCATACCAACGGGGGTCGTCGGGATAGTGACAGGTGCGCACGGCATTGATGTTCAGTTCCTTCATCAGTTTGATGTCATTAATCATGCGGGACACGGGCACCACGTAACCGCCGGCGGGATCCATCTCATGCCTGTCGGCTCCTTTTATCAGGATGGGCTGACCGTTCACCAGCAGCTGCTGACCCTTGATCTCTACCTTGCGGAATCCTACGCGCTGAGGTATCGTCTCCAGGGTCTTGTCACCATCCTTCAGGGCGGCATACAGAGTGTACAGGTTGGGCAGCTCGGCACTCCACTTTTCGGGGTTGCTTACCTTCAGGCTGGCGGCACCTTCACCCTTCTTGTCCAGCTTCACGTTCTCCTGGGCTATCTGGCCTCCCTTGGCATCCTTCAGCACCAGGGCCACTTCCTTGCCGCCGGCATTGCTGCTCGTCAGCCTGATGTCCAGGACTCCGTTCTGGTAGTTGTCCGTCAGGTCGGGGACGACGGAGAGGTCCTGGATATGGGCCGTGGGACGGGCGTACATATACACCTCACGGGCGATACCGGAGAAGCGCCAGAAGTCCTGGTCCTCGGCATACGAACCGTCGCACCAGCGCATGACCTGCATGGCTATCAGGGCCTTCTTGCCGGGAGTCAGGTACTTGGTCACGTCGAACTCCACCTCCATCTTGCTGTCCTCGCTGTACCCTACTTCCTTGCCGTCGATCCACAGGGTCAGGTTGCTCGTGGCGGAACCTACGTGCATGTAGATCTGCTTTCCTTTCCAGTCGGCGGGAATCAGGAACTCCCTGCGGTACGAACCGGTATAGTTGTTGCGCTCTTCCACGAAGGGGGGATTGTTCTCGAACTGCTGACACCAGGCATAGCCGATGTTCTTGTAGATACGGTCACCGTAACCGTTCATCTCGAACAGTCCGGGAACGGGAAACGATACCCAGTCGGCATCGTCGTAACCGGGCAGCTGAAAGTTAACGGGGGCCTTGTCGTGGTCCTTCACCCAGTTGAACTTCCACTGTCCTTCCAGGCTCATGAAACGGCTACTCTCGCCCTTCTCCCCCCTGGTGGCCAGGGCCTCGGTCTCGTAGGCGAAATACGAACTGCGGAGGGTCTCGGCATTCACTCTCGTCACCTCGGGATCCAGCCAACGCTCCGTTTTCTCTCCTGCTGCCTGGGCTCCCAGGGCCATCATCAGGGCAGCAGCCATCCATAGTGTTCTTCTCTTTGTCATTCTTGTCTGTATTTGGTTGTTTTTCGTTGCCGTAGAGATACGTTATGCCCACAAAGGTACTCCTTTTTCCCGTATCCGCAAAAAGAATGCCTATCAAAACGCTCCCTCCCCTTGTTTCTCTCCCTTTTTTTTCGTACCTTCGCCCTGTAAAAAGTCATTATATGATGTCTATCTCTGTCGCTCGGAGTCAACCAGCCGGGCTGCGACCCTAAAAAGGTCATACCATGCATTTAGCATTATGAACTATCTGACGGATTTCTTCTTCCCCCGTTTCTGCCCCGTATGCAACAGACGGCTCATGCCGGCCGAAACATTCGTCTGCGCCGGATGCGACCTGCACCTGCCGCGACTCGGCATGACGGACATCACGGACAACAGGATGCTGCGCCTGCTCTGGAGCTTCGTTCCAGCAGAAAGGGCGGTGAGCGTCCTCCACTACCGACACGCGTCCATGGCTCACCAGGTCATCGTGCATATCAAATACCACGGGGGCTACCACCTGGGGAAGCTCGTGGGGGCATGGGCAGCCCGCGAGGTGGCGCATCTGGGCATCAGCCAGGGGGTGGCGGCGGTGATTCCCGTACCCATAACCAAGGAGAGGAGGAGAGAACGCGGATACAACCAGGCGGAGGCACTGGCGCGGGGGATAGCACGTACCTACGGCATACCTCTATATAATAAGGTGCTGCGACGTACAGGGAAGGCGGTGTCACAGACACACCTGGATGCCAGGGAGAGAGTGGAGAACGTCAGGAACTGCTACCGCGTGGACAGCATACCAGAGGAACTGAGGGGGAAAAGAATACTGATAGTGGATGATGTGATGACAACAGGAGCTACGCTTGCCGCCTGTGCGATGGCGTGGATGGAAAAGGATCCGACGGCAAAAATTGGCTTCTTCACGCTGGCCAGAGCATAGAAAAATTACAATATGTGACTTTTTTTCATCTTTTCCTTACGAAAAGTTGGTCGTTTGGCGGTTTTTGCTTAACTTTGTCGCGAATTTGAAATTAACAAAGATTATTCGTTTTTATAACATCAATTATGAACGCACAAAAAGTATTAGAGGATCTCAAACGAAGATTTCCCAATGAGCCTGAATATCACCAGGCTGTGGGTGAGGTACTGGCTACCATCGAGGATGAGTACAACAAGCACCCTGAATTTGACAAGGTGAACCTGATCGAGCGCCTTTGCATACCCGACCGTATCTTCCAGTTCCGCGTAACGTGGATGGACGACAAGGGGGAGGTACAGACGAACATGGGCTACCGTATCCAGCATAACAACGTGATTGGCCCCTACAAGGGCGGTATCCGTTTCCACAAGAGCGTGAACCTGAGCATCCTGAAGTTCCTGGCTTTCGAGCAGACTTTCAAGAACAGCCTGACGACTCTGCCTATGGGCGGCGGCAAGGGTGGTTCTGACTTCAGCCCTCGTGGCAAGTCCAACGCTGAGGTGATGCGCTTCTGTCAGGCTTTCATGACAGAACTGACACGTCATATCGGTCCTGATGTGGATGTTCCTGCCGGCGATATCGGCGTAGGTGGTCGCGAAGTGGGCTATATGTTCGGTATGTACAAGAAGCTGACTCATGAGTTCAGCGGCGTGTTCACGGGCAAGGGCCTGGAGTTCGGCGGCTCGCTGATCCGTCCTGAGGCTACTGGCTATGGTACGGTTTATTTCCTGCGTGCCATGCTGAAGACTAAGGGTGACTCTATCGAGGGCAAGAACGTCCTGATCTCTGGTGCAGGCAACGTGGCTCAGTATGCTGCTGCCAAGGTGCTGCAACTGGGCGGCAAGGTGCTGACGATGAGCGACTCGGACGGCTACATCTACGATGCTGACGGTATCGACCGCGCTAAGCTGGACTATATCCAGGAACTGAAGAACGTCTATCGCGGACGTATCAAGGAGTATGTTGAGAAGTACCCGACGGCTAAATACGTGGCTGGTGCCAAGCCTTGGTTCGAAAAGGCTGACATCCCTCTGCCTTGCGCTACTCAGAACGAGATCAACGAGGAGGCTGCCAAGGTGCTGGTTGCCAACGGTGTGATTGCCGTATGCGAGGGTGCCAACATGCCTACTACCCCCGAGGCTGTACGCGTATTCCAGGAGGCTAAGATCCTGTACTCTCCGGGCAAGGCAAGCAACGCGGGCGGTGTTTCCGTGAGCGGTCTGGAGATGAGCCAGAACAGCGAGCGTCTGAGCTGGACGGCTGAGGAAGTGGACGCCAAGTTGCTTTGGATCATGGAGAACATCCACGAGAACTGCGTGAAGTACGGTACCGAGGCTGACGGATATGTCAACTATGTGAAGGGTGCCAACGTGGCTGGCTTCATGAAGGTGGCCAAGGCTATGATGGCGCAGGGTGTCCTGTAAGACAAGGAAAAATTTTTCTTCATTACAACAAATAAATTGACGCCGGGGGCAGGTCAAGGGATTCGTTCCTTTGTCTGCCCCCTTTTTTCCTTTTTAAAATGAAAATTCTGGCTAACATCCTGTGGCTGCTCTTCGGGGGACTGGAGGCTGCCATATCCTATTTCACCGGCAGCCTGGCTCTGGCGGTGACTATCATCGGCATTCCATGGGCGTGGCAGACGCTGAAGATCGGACTGTTGTGTCTGTGGCCTTTCGGGACCAAGATTACCAAAAGCGATACGCCACCGGGGTGCTTGCGTATTCCGCTGAACATCCTGTGGATCCTGACGGGGGGCATCCTGGCATGTTTCACCCATTTCGTGTTCGGACTGCTGCTGTGCATCACCATCATAGGCCTTCCCTGGGGAAAACAGCACTTCAAGATGGCGGAACTGTCGCTGACGCCATTCGGGCGCGACATAGAACTGAATTTTTAACTTTCCTACAACATGAGAACATTTTTTACCTGTGTGGCGCTACTGGCCACCATCACCCTGACAGCCAAGGACATCAAACTGCCGGAGCCGAACACGAAGCGCTCCACGAAGAGCATGATGGAGACGCTGGCTTCGCGCCATTCGGTGCGTGAGTTTTCCACCAAACCCCTTTCCAATCAGGAACTGAGCGACCTGTGCTGGGCGGCGTTCGGCGTGACGCGCGGGGGCAAGTTCCGGACGGCTCCCACGGCCATGAACAAGCAGGAGATACGGCTGTTCGTGCTGACGGAGAAGGGTTCGTATGAGTACGACGCCCAACGGAACATCCTGAAAGAGATAGACAGGGCTGACAACCGCAAACTACTGGCAAAGAACGACATGAAGGCCGAAGGGAAGGGACAGGACTTCGTATGTCAGGCACCCGTGGGACTGGTTGTGGTGATTGACTTTGACATCAGCGGCAACCGTTCGGAGCGCATGACGATGATGGGATGCGTGGATGCCGGGAACGTGTCGGAGAACATCAACCTGTACTGCGAGGCGGCGGGACTGGCTACCGTGCCACGCGCCACGATGGACGTGGAGGCCCTGCGACAAGTGCTGCACCTAACGGAGAACCAGTTGCCTATCATGAACAACCCTGTAGGATTCCCGAAATGAGATACGCTGTTGTTGGTACAGGTGCCGTGGGGGGCTATTACGGAGCAATGCTGGCACGGTCGGGACAGGAGGTGCACTTCCTGTTCCATAATGACTATGAACAGGTGAAAGAGAACGGCCTATACGTGAAGTCTTGTAACGGGAATTTCCTGCTGAACCCGGTGTATGCCTACCACAGTACGGAGGAGATGCCGGTGGTGGACGTGGTAATCGTGGCGCTGAAAACGACGAACAACCACTTGCTGCGCTCACTGCTGCCGCCGCTGATGGACCGGAACACGATTGTGCTGCTCATACAGAACGGCATCGGTGTGGAGGAGGATGTGCAGAAGGACTTTCCCCAGACACCGCTGGCGGCAGGACTGGCGTTCATCTGCTCATCCAAGACGGAACCGGGCATCGTGAACCACCAGCACTACGGCAGCATAAACCTGGGCAACTACTCCTGTCCGGAAACGGGCCACTACACGCAACTGCTGACGGAACTGCAACAGGCGGGCATTCAGGCTCACGACATCGAATACCAGGAGGCGCGATGGAAAAAAGCCGTGTGGAATATGCCGTTCAACGGCATGACGGTGGCCATGAACACGCAGACGATTGACCTGCTGAAGATGCCGGAGATGATGCACACCATACGGGAGCAGATGCTGGAGGTGATTCACGCGGCATGGGCGTGCGGCGTGAAAGGTATCAGTGAGGCTTTTGCGGACAAGATGATACAAAACACCCTGAACATGGTGCCCTACTCTCCCTCGATGAAGCTGGACCATGACTTCGGACGCAAGATGGAAATCGAATACCTATACACCCGACCGCTGACCATAGCACGCGAGCACGGCTTCGTCATGCAGCGGCTGGAGATGCTGGAGGCACAGCTACGCTTCATAGAACAGCACGCCTGACTACCCTCTGAACCATAAGGGCATAAGCAAGGGGGACAAACCAAAATGGCCTGTCCCCCTTCTCCGTATACAATACGGCCTCACGCCGTCCTCTATGCTACTCGGTATTCTTTAGTCCATTACCTTGATGCGGACATTGCGGTACCATACATCGTCGCCGTGGTCCTGCAAGGCGAAGTAACCACCATTCTTACCCTCTTCCTTCATCAGCTCGTATGCTGCAGGGAACTCGCCACCCTTGCAGAACTTGCTGGCGGCCAACATCTCTTCCCATTTCGGAGTCCACAGGTGGTATTCGAGAACCTTCTCGTCGTTCTGATAGTGGATAACAGTTCCCTTGAAGACAACGATTTTCACCTTGTTCCACTCGCCGAAAGGATTGGCGTTCTGGGGCTTGGCGGGAATCATGTCGTAGAGAGAGGCTGCCTGACGGTTACCATCGACACCCAGCTGGGCATCTACGTGGTTCTCGTTGTCCAGTACCTGATACTCGGATGCACTCTGCCAGATGGGCAAGTAGGCACCTTCGCCATCCTTGACTTCCTGGGCCAGATAGAAGATACCGGAGTTACCGCCCTTGCCGATCTTGTATTCCAGTTCCAGGGTGAAGTTGGTGAACTTGTGGGCAAACATCAGGTCGCCACCGCCTTCGGCCTGAGCCTCACCGGTACCTGAACCTTTCAGATGGATGCAACCGTCGGCACTCTCCCAGCTGGTGGGAACTGCGTCCTGGCCATAGCCGCGCCATCCGTCCAGACCCGTTCCGTCGTACAGTACATAGTAACCGTCCTCGTCCTGCTTGAGGGATGCCAGATCCACCTGATTGTTCTCCACAACGGTAAACTCGACAGGAGCAGTCTCTTCGGCCTTGGTCCCGCCGTTGCATTGACAATTAGCGCAACCGCAGTTGCACTGGCACTGACACTTCTGCTGATTGCAGGCAGTCAGCATCATTGCTGCCGTAGCAGCCAGTAAAAAAACTTTCTTCATTTATACTTCCTTTGTTTATTTTGTTAATAAAATATGCATAAAAAAGCTTACTTTCGCCACTTTTCCATTATTGATGGGACAAAATTAGTGAAAAGTTACGAAAGCAAGCAATCTTTACGCTTTTTTCTTGCTATCTGGGCTTAAAAAATGTTTTCGCCTTCTATCTCTTTGATTTGAGCCAGCACTTCGTCGGCCTTACGCATGGCAGGACGCATGAGGCCGAAATAGCCGATGCAGCCGCCTGTGATACCTCCGATGAAGGCGGCCGTAACCAGCCCTACGATATAGGAAGTGTCTTCCACGCCCACCGTCAGAATGAACTCACGCAGATAGCAGACCACCCATACCAGGGCGATGGGCAGGGCGTAGCGAATCCACAGGTAGTTGTTGCGCTTGTAGCGCTGCAGCTGCTTGGCGGTGTCCACCAGGTTGGTGCTGGCCATATCCTGACATCGGTTACCACGGAAGCGGAGCATGAAACTGCCTATGAGACAGGCGGACAGGAGCACGAAGGAAAAGATCTGGAACCACAGGGAGAAGCCCATAAGATGGCACTGGACACTGACATACAGCACGGCAAAGGCACAGACAACGATGGACAGGATGTCCCTGCGGTGTATGCTGCCCAGGTTCGTGGAAATGGCCCGCTTTATCTGGTTCTCGTTGATGACGGCCTGGTTCTCCAGTTTCTCCTGGAGAAGAGTCAATTGCTGACGCATCTCTTCCCATTCGGCATCACGGTTCATATTGTTTTGTTCTAACATAGGAGTCTATTTTTAACTTGTTATTTCATGTTTTTCAGTTGCTCGCGGATTCGGGTCAGGCGCACGCTGACGTTTTTGGGCGTGATGCCCACGATGTCGCCAATCTCCTCGTAGGTCATATTTTCGAGCCAAAGGAGGATGATGGCACGGTCGAAGACACCCAGCCGGTGGATACGGTCGTGCAAGATACGGATCTGATGGTTGTTGCGTCCCTCTTCCTCCACCTCCGAGGTGCTGAGCATCAGGTTGTCTATCGAGGTACCTGTGGTAACCTTGCGCTTACGCTTGCGGTCGGCACTGATACAAGTGTTCATGGCCACACGCCACACCCAGGTGCGCACCTCGCTACGATGTCCGAAAGAAGCAAACCCTCGCCACAGGTTGATGAGCGTTTCCTGTACCAGATCGTCCACCTCGGCCGTATCGTCGCTGAACATCAGGCAGACGGTATAGATAGCGCTTTTCTGCTGCTGAACGAGCAGGGTGAACTCTTTTTCTGTTGCATTCATATTTTGTGCAGAATGAGTCGATTACGGTTTACCAGATATTCACTCTCTTTTCGGGGGCGATGTAAAGTTTGTCGCCCGGCTGAATGTCGAAGGCATCGTACCAGTAATGGCATTGAGGCAGGGCTCCGTTCACACGAAGGTTGCCAAGTGAATGTACATCCATCTGGGTCAGGTAGCGCCTCAATTCATCCGTCATAACGGTCGTCCACACATTGGCATAGGACAGGAAGAAACGTTGTTCAGGCGTAAAGGTCTGCCCCAGTTTCTCCACCGTCTCGTCGGCCAAGCGACCATGCTTCTGCTGCCATTTCTGGAAGGCGTTGTAGGCAATGTTCAGTCCACCATGGTCAGCTATGTTCTCGCCTACCGTCAGGCGTCCGTTGGCATGCAGCTCTCCGGGAATTACCCACAGGGAGTCGAAGTACTGTGCCAATTCCTCGGTCGGCTTCTTGAATTTCTCCACATCGTCGTCACTCCACCACTGGCGCAGGTTGCCCTCCTTGTCGAACTGTCGGCCCTGGTCATCGAATCCGTGTGTCATCTCATGCCCTATCACCACACCCACAGCTCCGTAGTTGGCTGCGGCATCGGCTTTCAGGTCGAACAAGGGCGGCTGCAGGAATCCGGCAGGGAAACATATCTCGTTGGTAGAGGGGTTGTAATAGGCATTCACCGTTTGTGCCGACATATGCCATTCGGTGGGGTCCACGGGTTTGTTGTATTTCTTCTCCTTGTTCAAGTTCCAGTAGAACTGGCGGGCAGTACGTATATTCTCGTAGAGCGACTTCTCGGGGTCTATCTCCAATCCGCTTATATCCTCCCACTTGTCGGGATAGCCGACCTTCACCGTAAAGCCGTTCAGCTTGTCCAGGGCCTTCTGCTTCGTCTCATCCGACATCCATTCCTGTGCCTGTATCCGTTCTCCCAGGGAACTTTGCAGGTTGGCTATCATCTCCAGCATCACCTCTTTGGCCTCTGCCGAGAAATATTTCTCCACGAACATCTGCCCAATGGCATCTTCCATCAGTCCACTCACTGTACCTACGGCTATCTTCCAACGCGGGTGCTTCTCCTTGACACCCGTCAGTTTGCTGTTGAAATCCAGGTTCTCGTCGTCGAAGGCCGAAGAGAGGCAGCTGGAGGCTCCCATAATCAGGCGCAGTTCGCACAGATCCTTCAAATCCTCCAGCGGGGCATTCATCAGAATACGGCAACCGGCAGCCACGGGCTCGGGTTCCGACAGATCAACTTCGGTCGTCTGGTCATAGGAGTAGTCACGCAAGAAAGTGCGCCAGTTGAAACCGCCCGTTTGGCGGATCAGTTCGTCCAGTCCCATCTTGTGGTAGTTGGCCTCGGGGTCGCGCAGCTGTTCCTTTGTGTAGCAGGCCTGGGCCAGTTCGGTCTCCATATTCAGGATTTTCTCCATCCTCTTCTCCCCTATCTCACGTGGTACGCCACACAGGTAGAACAGGTTGATGCCGTGCTGACGGAAAGCCTCGCGTATGGCCACGTTCTTCTCATCCTCGCTCAGGTAATACTCGCGGTCGCCCAGCGACAGGCCGCCCTGACCGATACCTACTATATTGGATTTGGAATCCTTGCTGTCCGCACCCAGACCGATGCCAAACAACAGGCCACGGTGCTCGGTGGCCAAGTAACGTAGCAACTGTTTGCGAGAGGAGATGGTACGTATCTCTTCCAGGTATTTCATCACGGGATAGCCTCCCTCGGCATCCAATCGCGTCGTATCCATCACACCGTTGTAGATGTCGGCTATCTTCTGCGCCACGCTCCCCTTGGGATTCTCCCTGGCAGCAATCTCCTGTATCATCTCGGCCTGCATACGGATGTTGTCGTCCGCCACCTTTGCCGTGGTGCCCCACATAGGGTAGGCTGCCGGCTGTGGGTTGTAGTCGATCCAGTGTCCGGTAGCAAAGCGGGCGAAATCCTCGCCGGGTTTCACCGTCGTGTCCAAGTTCTCGTAGTTCATACTCTTTCCTTCCTCTTTTGCCGACCAGTGTGCATCGTCTTGGCTCTGTGCGTGAACCGAATACAAACCTGTTGTCAGGCAAAGTACACTCAAAAAAATCTTTTTCATACGTTTGTTCCTTTGTTGGTTATACATTCTTTCTGTCGATGTACGCATCTCTTTCGAGACACGTTCTGACCTTTAGACGCAACACAGGAACAATTTACTACAGAGATTTTCTGTTTTTTGATTTTTCTTGAATTTTATTTTTCCAACCTATACACCTTTACCTTGATTATATATAATGCCTTATCAAGAAGAAAAGCACAGGAACCAGGAGCGACGGCAACAGGTTCACCGTCTTACAATCCTTGATATCCAGGATGGACAACCCCGAACTCACGATCAGCACACCGCCCACGATGCTCAGTTCCGTGCGCATGGCCTCCGGAATCGAGGCACTGCTACAATAGGCAATCAGATAGAACAGCCCCTGCCAGCAGAACAGGGCAGGAGCGGCCAACAGCATTATCCATCCGTACGAGGCGGCCAGCACGGCCGAAGTTACCAGATCAAGCGTGGCGTTCGTATAAAGGAACGTGTTGCCCGGTTCCTGGAAAGCCCACCCATGACTGGGCGAAAGGCACGATAATACTGGGCCCACGATACTGAACGTACCGATGCAAAACAACAGGCACCCGGTAACCAACCCGTTCAGGGCGTTTACCTCGCTGCCGCTTCGCTTGTTCAGCCGTTCGTTCAGTCGCTCCAGACGGCCTGACAAATCCAGTTTTACTCCCACGCACCCACCTATCGCCAGGGACAGGATAAACAGCACAGGGTATTCGCTCCTTGCCAAGTTGGGCAGAGCGGCATTCATGCCCAGGACCAGGCAGCAAAGTCCCAGCGCATCAAACAGGACCTTCTTATAACGGTCCTTAATTCCCCTACGGGCCATAGACCCGATAGTGGCTCCTACCAGAATCGTACACGTATTTACAATCGTTCCAAGCATAAACGTTTCGTTCTTCTATAGTTTCTTGATTGCCGGATATTTGGGACTTTTCGGCGTTACTTTTTTACCCTCAGTTTCTCCAAGAAGCAGGACATACACCTCCCCCGCTTCATCGCGGAAGAATACAGGTTCTACATCCTCCATCGGCTCTATGAGGCTCTCCGTGCCCTCCCATTCGGGCATAAAAAGCGAGTAGGTATGTCCCTTGTCGGTAAAGGACAGCCTGGCATCCAGCTTGTAATCGGGATACTGCATGGCAATGCGGTTTTTCAGAGTCTCTATGATAACCCAGGACAACTGCATGTTGCCCCACTCGCTGAACACCAGGAAGGGGAAGCACCTCCACTCCATGCCGTATTTGCACTTATTGTTCGGGGAGGACATGAAGTCGGAGATGAAGGAGAGCGTCCGGCTCACCCCTGTCCAGTAGCCCCTCTCCTGGGCATTATCCGTCATCGCGGCCACCTCGGTACTTGCCAGGCACATCATCGGCATCGTGTAGGATGTAGGGTAGTAGCATAGCACACTCTCTATCTGACCAAAGGCCGGATGGAAGGTTCCCCAATCGCTGCTGTAATCGGTCGTTATATAGGCAAGCGATACCGTCAGGATGTGCTTGGCTTCCTCCAGATACCGTTTCTCTCCCGTCTGCTTGGCAGCCGTCAGGAATGCATAGGCGGTAACAGAGGGACAATAGGCATCGCTGGGACCTGAACAGTCCTCGAAACTTCCGTAGTACCATTTCTTTTCCAAGAGGTTTTCCTCAACCCATTTAACGGAGCGTATGGCACGTTCTCCGAAGTCGATGTCCCCTACACGGAAGCCGAGTTCGTCGGCTTTCAGGAACGCCAGAATGGCCCATGCCACATCCCCCATATTGTCACCCGATGGCTGTCCGTTTTCGAAATACTTGGGAAAGGAGCCGTCTGCCCTCTGTTGGCTGGCGAGCCAGGCAAGTGTTCTTTTCAAGACCTCCTCGTAGCGTTCGGCGCCCGTCATCTCATAGGCGTTCAGCATAAAGTAGCTGATCCAGGCGGTAGCGTGCGTTTCAACCCACTTTCTGTATGCCTGGTCGCAGTATCCCCCGTTATTCGATTCCTTCAGATCCAGCATGCTCCAGTAGGCGCCCTCCTGTGTCAGCACGTCGGTTTTCAGCAGGAACTCATCCACACCGACCAGTCGTTCCGCGGCCTCTGCCGAGGAGGGAAACATCAGCAGGTACTGGTTCAGGGTTGCCAACGAGAACGAATTGCCGTACATGGCATACTCCGCGTTGCCGTTACCATAGGGGACGACCTCCTCCGCGGAGGTGACGACGGCACCGTAGTAGTTTTTCCGTCCATCGGCCACATCTCCGTAGGCATACTGGTTATTAAGCACATACTGCATACTCTTACGGTAGATGTCCGTCAGGTTGTCCTTGGGCTTGTAACCCACCTCGTTGATGTACTCGCCTATGTGAAGACCGGTAGCCATGCCGTCCGTCAGGTTGTCAGACTGCGAAATGAGGAATTTCCTGCACACTTTTTCTCCGGCGCTGACAGGCTGACTGTACAGGCTCTTCATCCCGATGGAGGACGAATCAGCGAACGTAACGGCATAGTCATTCGGATTCATTGTTTCCGCTGTCCATTCCATACGGCCCTCGGGCGGCAGGATGGAGACGGAGTACGTCCTGCCCTCGGTTATCAGCGAGAACGTATTGTTGAACGTGTTGTGGCTGGTTACCCACCGACGCGGCGCATTCCCTTCGGTGTCCGGTTTCAGCCAAGGCAGGCATAATGGCAGGCAATAGCGGTATCTGACCGTATCCAGATGGAAGAACCTGAAACTGAGTTCCAGCGAATCCATGTCGCGGGCAGCCACGAATTCCGACGTCATGCATACGGCATTTCCGCAGACCTTTGTGAACCGCAGCAGCAGTTCTCCGCCGTCCGTCTTGTAACGTTGCACATATCCGTTTCCGCTCCGCGTGAGTTTTGCGGCAGGACAGGCATCGGACTCTGTCATCATCACACATACGTTTTCCGCAGCCTCCCTGATATTCTGTGGTGTGCTGCAACTGGCATACAAGCACAACAACGTGACACATAAGAGACAAGAGAGCGTCCCTCTGCCTGTTATATCCCTTCTTTTAATCATAGATAGATAGATAAAAATAGAGTTTATAGAGTATTATTCAATTATTTAACACAGCATCTGCCGACAACGTTACGGAGTGGTAACGAAGTCTTCTATTTTCCAAAGCTTTTCCATGTCTTCCAGGCTCCGTCCCTTTGTCTCGGGTATGAGCCGATATACGAAAATGCCGGAAAGAAGAGCCATCACGCCGAACAGTCCGAAGGAGAATGCATGGTTGAACGTCTCGACCAGGTAGTCGTTCTTGTCGAACAGGGGGAACGTGGACGAAACCAGATAGTTTGTTATCCATTGACCGGCAACGGCTACAGACATGATTTTGCTGCGCACATGGTTGGGGAACATCTCGGACAGCAGGACCCAAGTGACCGGTCCCCAGGAGAATGCGAACGAAGCCACAAACCCTAGTACGCAGAGCAACGCCACAGGCCCCAGCGCATGCAGATAGAAGCATGTTGCCAAAACCAGCATGAAGAGAGCCATCAGCCCCGATCCGCATAAAAGCAAAGGCTTGCGCCCGTATTTGTCCACCGTCTTTATGGCAACTATGGTGAAGGCGAAATTAACCGCACCTGTCAGGATGGTCTGCAACATGGCCGAATCTGTGCCGTGGCCCATATTCTTGAATATCTCCGGTGCATAGTACAGCATGACCTGAATGCCCACCAATTGCTGGAAGGCAGAGAGCAAAAGTCCCACGACCCATATTTTAGCACCCAGCTTGACGTGGTGGGCACGCTTCTCCTCGTCTGCCGCAGCATCCATACTCTGCATGATTACGGCTGAGTCGAGTCCAAGCCTTTTCATAATGGGTTCTGCCTTATCCGACCGATTTCTCATGATAAGCCAACGGGGACTTTCCGGTACAAACAGCAGACAGACAAAGAACACCAGTGCCGGAATACCGGAGGAGGCGAACATCCACCTCCAGCCATACAGCTCGTTCCATGTCGAATCGCCCAATGTGGTGATAAAATAATTGACGAAATACACCACCAGAATGCCGGTAACGATGGCCAACTGATTCCAAGACACTAGTCGTCCGCGAATCTGATAGGGAGAGATTTCGGCTATGTACATGGGAGAGAGCACAGAAGCAAGTCCCACGCCTATACCGCCCAACAACCGATAAAAGATGAAATGTGGGAGAAAGAGGTGCGAACCACTTCCCGGAGTGGCAAAGAACAGTTCGGGGCATGCCGAGCCGAAGGAAGAAAAGAGGAACAGGAATGCAGCCAGCAACAAGCTGTATTTACGGCCAAACCTCTGACTGCAATATCCACCTAAGGCGCTGCCGATTACGCAACCTATCAAGGCTCCCGAAACCATGATGCCCAACAGGGTGTTACCAACGGATTGGCTGAAATGGTAAGGAGTGATGAAAAAGTGTTCCAGGGAACTGATGGCACCCGAAATAACGGCAGTGTCGTATCCGAACAGGAAGCCGCCCAGGGTGGCGGTCAGGGCTATTCCATAAACAGGCAGGTTGTTTGTTTTCATATATTTGTCTTCTATTGCTTTTTTCGTAATAAAAATCAGCTACTTTTTTCGTGTGTTCACAGAGTACAAAGTTACTGAAATTTTTTTTATGGCAGATAACTTCTGCAATATTTTAATCGTATGATGGAAAAAAACAAGTTTTCTTTGCCTTCCCTCTCGCTTATTCGTATCTTTGACCTGTCGGTCGAAGATACTTGCGCTCGTATTTACCCATACATATTTGGTAAATCTCTTGCTTATTCGTATCTTTGCAGTCGTTATCAAGATTACAACTGCGAACCTTGCGGTGTAAAGTTTCTAAAACGAATAGTATTATGGCTAAGAAAATCATCATCATTGTTATTGCCCTAACCATCGCGTTGGATTCCATGGCACAGACAGGCATCTTCTCCCGTGACGGAGGACAATGCTGGGAAATTGTCACCGATCATTCCTGCTACATTCTACGCGCAGATGGTAGCGGGCTGCTCTATCCTGCTTACTGGGGAAGCCGCAGCGCTGTGGGCAGCAACGTGAACTACACAAAGATCGGACTTTATGAAATTCCCGTAAGGGGACTATGGGCCAACAAGCAGCCATTGGTCGAAGTATTGTTCAATGACGGCGTACGCGACATAGAACTGCAGCATGTCTGTGCTGAGACCATCGACGTGGACGGACGTACAACATTGAAAATCACCCATAAGGACAAGCATTACCCCATCGAAGTGACTGGCTACATCCGTGTCTTACCCGAATATGACATCATGGAGAAATGGATTGAGGTGAGGAACAGCTCGTCAAAGAAGAAATATAAGATACAAGTAGAGAATCTTCTTTCTGCTTCGATGATGCTGGTACCTGGCACTTATAACCTAACCCACCACGGTGGGACGTGGGGAAAAGAATGCCAGCTTTTCACGACCGAGCTGACACCCGGTA
>JAZLIY010000097.1:0-8545 GCA_045617645.1 Bacteroidaceae bacterium
GTGCATGAAAGCCCCCGAGGAGGTCTTCCCCGACTACTTCATCATCCGTGTCAACGAGTACAACAAGCCGGTGGCCGCCAACTTCCTTGAGGAGTGGCTGGGCTACCTGAAGGACGGCTACATCCGCGAGGACACGAAGGCGCCCGGCCTGCAGGAGGCACGGCGCAAGCTCAGCTACCTGTCGATGGACCAGAAGGAGCGTGCCCGTTACGAGAGCCACCTGGATGCCGTAATGACGCAGAACGATGTGCTTGAGAGCGCCAAGCTCGAAGGTCGTGCGGAAGGTCGTGCGGAAGGCCGTGCGGAAGGCCGTGCAGAAGGTCTTGCGGAAGGTGAAGCAAAAGGCCGTGCGGAAGGTCGGGCGGAAGAACGCTTCATTATAGCAGACAAGATGCTGGCAAGGGGTTTGCCGCCCGAGGCGGTTTCCGAAATTACGGGTATGACAGTGGAAGAGCTGAAAAGGCGTGGGAATAACCACAGAGGCAAATGTGCCACCGAATCAGGGGCGAGTCATTAATGTGGCTCGCCTTCTTTATTTCTTGTCTGTGGTGCTTAGAATGATGTCGATGGTCTTGCGGTTCTTGGCAGGAATCTCGGCATCGGGTAGGGGGTGGCCGATAGGGATGATAACGGCTGCTTCCTCGTTCTCGGGAAGGGCAAAGAGTTCGTGGCATCGGGCCGCATCGAAATTGCATATCCAGCACGAACCCAGTCCTTGTTCGGCGGCAGCCAGACAGATATGCTCGGCGGCAATGGCTATGTCGATATTGCCATGTTCCTTGCCGTCTATCCTACGTACCCATGCCTCATCGTGACGGATACAGCACACGATACACATGGGGGCCGTACTGAGCCAGTCGCGCTTGTAGCACTGTTGCAGTTTGGCAATGCCTTCGGGTGTCGATACCACATAGAAATGCCAGGGTTGCAGATTAACGGCAGAGGGGGCCAGGCGGGCACACTCCATGATGTAATCCAGTTGTTCCTCGGTTACTGGTTCGCTGGTATAGTTGCGCACGGAATAGCGCTGTTCACATAATTCTTTGAAAGTTTGCATATGTATATCGTTTATGCTCGGATGAGAATCCAGGATGTTATCAATGCGAATATCAGGATGTTTCGGGCTGTCTGTCCCAGTACCCTGTTCAGTTCCCTCCCTTGCAGGCTGCGCAGTTTCATATACGTACCCTGGTGCAGGTACAGATAAATGAGGATGAAGGAACAGTACGGATCACCCTTGGCCGCGAAGACGACCAGTATGGCACCAATGAATCCCAGGAAGGCATACGCCTGACGGCCGAACCGTTCTCCGAAGCGGACGATAAGCGTCTTCTTGCCGCTTTGGGCATCTTGGTGATAGTCGCGATAGTTGTTCACCATGAGCAGGTTGTCCGTAACCAGTCCCTGTGCCAGTGCAAGCAGGGTTAGTTGCCATGTCCACGTGCCGGATTGCAGGTAATAGGTAAGCCCTACGGGTACGATACCGAAGAAGAGGACGACCAGCACATCACCCCAACCCATATAAGAGAGGTGTGTCGTGTAGAGAAAACAGAACAACAGGCACAGCACACCTATCGCCACCATCCACCAGCCGCCCCACAGGATGAGTGGCATGCCGATGAGACTAGCCAATATGGACACCACGATGATGCCTCGCATCATGGCGCGTGGCGTTATCCATCCCTGGGCACAAGCCCGTTCGGGACCCAGTCGGTCTTCCCGGTCCGTTCCCTTCCTGTAGTCGAAGTAATCATTCACCAGGTTAGCATCTATCTGCATTACCACGGCAAACAACAGGCAGAGGAGAAATGCTGTCCAGTCCATTTGGTGCAGGTCGTGCCATGCCAACGCTCCGCCCACCAAAACAGGTGCCATAGCACCCGTCAATGTCTTCGGTCGGGATGCCAAGACCCAATGCTTGATGCTGCCCATCGTTTATTCTATCATATATTCGATGGTGTTCACCACACGGACTCGCTTGATGTAGGGCGTATTGGCATCACGGTTTTCTATGGAGAACTGTCCCTGTGAGGCCGTACGTATGCCACCCAAGGAACAATGACTGTCTTCGGCAAATTTTTGTGCCGTGATGCGTGCGTTCTTCGTGGCTTCCTCCACCATCTCGGGCTTTATGTCGTTTAGGGCCGTAAACTCGTAGCTGATGGCATTGTTGTCGCCATACTCCCCACTGACGATGGGAACGCCCAGCTTCATCAGCTCGGTCTGCCGTGTCATCAGTTTGCGTACTTTGTCCACATCGCTGGACGTAACGGTAATGACGCTCGTGGCCTTGTAGCGGTAGGTCATGATCTCGTTGCCCCAGTTGTCTGCCTGTCGGTCGGCAATGGTGGGAGGGTTCACGCTTATCTCGCTGTCGGTGATGCCCGCCTCCTTCAGGAACGTCAGGACGAGCTGGTTCTTCTTTTCCAGCAGATCGTACATCACCACCGGGTCGCTGCCCAGTTCTTTATATATAAGCGGCCAGATGACCTTGTCTGCCTTGACTTCCCTTTCGGAAAGACCTTTTACACTCACTACTCGGTCATGATTCTTGAACGAGACGATTCCCGAACGGATGGCACATCCCATGAGTGCCATTCCTGCGGCCAGGATGGTGGCCGAAAGAATATTACTTTTCATTTCTTCTTATCTTTTAATGCAAAATATTTCCAGAGCGGAGCCACCATCAATGCCTGGCGGAACTCGTTGTTTTCCAGTTTCCGGCGTACTTCTTCCTCCGTCATCAGGAAGATGTCTATGTCTTCCGTCTCTTCCAGATGTGGCTTGCCGGTCGGTTCCACGCCCACGGCCAGGAACGTCCAACTGGTGTTCGTGAACGAGCCAGGGTTGGGACAGACATCCATGAACAGACTCCATTCGCCACCCGAATAGCCTGTTTCCTCCATCAGTTCGCGCTTGGCGGCCTCCATCGGTGTTTCGCCCGGTTCGGCACAGCCGGCAGGAATCTCTATGGCAGTGATGCCACAGGCATGGCGGTATTGTCTCTCCATCAGGAAATGCCCGTCACGGGTGATGGCTATGATGTTCACCCATTCCGGATATTCCAGGACATAGTAGTTCTCCATCTCTACCCCCGATGGCTGGCGTATATGGTCGCGTCGTGCCGTGAGCCAAGGCTCGTGGAACAGGTATTCACTGTCCAGCACCTCCCATTTCTTGTCATCTTTGTATTCCATATTTATATATAATGTGTATTACTTCGTATCTCGGTATCCATCGGTCTGTAACATGTCGATGACACGCTGGCGCAGGTCGCCCTGGATGAGTATCTCTCCTTCCTTTACGCAGCCGCCCACGCCCAGTCGTTGTTTCAGGTTCTTTCCCAACTGAGCTATTTCCTCGTCGGAGCCCTGGAATCCCCTTACTATCGTCACCGTCTTTCCACCGCGTCCGCTTCGTTCCATGCTCACGCGCAATCGCTGGCTCTTCTTGGGAAGAACCTCCTCCTGGGTCTTTTCTTCCGGTTCGTCCTGCGGGCTGACTTCGGGCAACCCCATTTTCTGCCGTAGCAATTCTTTCCAATCGGTTGTCTCTTTCATACGTCTCTATTCAGGTGTCTCCACCAGTTCAATCGGCAATCCGTCCGGATCGTGCAGGAAACAGCAACAGGTACCATCGGGGACCGTTCTCATTTCCTCGTGTGCCACGCCTTTGGCATCCAGTTCCACCAACGTGTCTTTCAAATCTTCCACCTCGAAAGCCAAGTGTCTCAGCCCACAGGCCTCCGGGTAGGAAAGACGGGCCGGCGAAGACGGGAACGTGAACAGTTCGATAAGATAGGTCCCGTTCAGCGACAGGCGGATAAGCCATGAGTCCCGTTCCTGTCGGTATTCCTCGTCCAGCACCTGGCAACCTAACACGTCGCAATAGAAAGTCAGCGCCCGTTCCCGGTCGGAGCAGATAATGGCAATATGGTTCGTTCCCTTTATCTGCATAAACTGCTCAAGACTACGATTAAGCGAGAGTGTGGAATTCTTGTCATTTTACCATCAACATTCCCAACGGACTTCGTAGCCGATTTTCTCTGCCAATGCAACGGCTTCCTTCGAGAAATCGCCGAAGAATGTGACACGATGCCAGATGAACTCATCCCATTGCTGGTACAGTTTCTCGTAGTCACCATCCACCTCGGCAATGATCTTGGTACGGCAGGCGCGGTCATCGCGTGAATTACCCGTGACTGTACCTGTATGAACGGCCATGATTTTTCTGTCGGCATTGAATTTTACCGTCGTCAAGGGATAACCGATAGGAACGGTGGCACGCACGGAAGCTCCGTCACGGTCTTCCGAATGGCTCATAATCTCGTAGGGCAAGGTCGGGCCATCTTGACCCAGCAGTTTGCGAGTGGAGACACAGTGAGTGTAGATAATGGAGCGCGTGGGTGCATCCATCACGGGGTCGGACACATATCCCATACGGCCCGTCATGGCGTTGAAAACCATCATGGTAAGGGTTGAATCCACATCGTTTTCGCAGATTCCAAACAACCCTTCATCTTGCAGCTGCATGAATCCCAGACAGGGATATGCGCAGAGTTTCTTGGTATATACACCACCCAGGCAGTTGATGGTGATGGCCTGGGCATTGTTCTTTTCCAGCAGATTCTTCATGGCATAGTAGAGACGGGCAGCATTGAAGATGGTGTCATCCGGTGCATCCTTGATGCTGTCGGCACCCTTCTTCCATGAGTCGGCCAGTTGTCGGGCCTTTGCATTATCCACCTTGCCGGTCTCGCTGTTCACCTCGTCGAGCGGTACCACGACGATCTCTATCCCGAAGGCATCTTTCACTTTCTGCCTGTAGTCATCGCTAAAAGGATATTCCACGGACAGAATCTTCATTCCGTTCAACTTTTTCAGGGTTTCCTCGGGGGAAAGCGGTGTGAGCTTGTCTTCGCGTTTCTGGGCCTTGCAGGCAGAGGGGGTCAGCTGCAGGCGGATTTCGTGGGCAGCCTTTATCACGTCCTCGGTGCTGCCTCCGTTCAGTTTAGAGAAAGCCGCAGCGACTTTCACCACATATTGGAAATCCACGGCAGGCATGTACTCGAAGTTTTTTTGTCCTGCACGGATATGTCTGGCCGTACGCTGCACCCACATACCATCACCTCCGTATGGCATAAGCGTATAGAGGACAGGTTTCTCTGTGTTTTCCAAAACGGTGCTTATGATATCGACCCCGATGTTCAATTGCATCACGATATAGCCGGCAATGTCCCCTTTGGCGTTATCCTCGGTAACGATGGTCGTGGCTTCTTCCGTTACGGTAGCTTTGGCCGACACGAATTCCACATCTTGGATGGCAGTGTTCAGGGAATCCATCACAGCCTTCATCTCTGGGCGCAGGTCGTAACCGATGTTGGGCCAGTCTGGCTTTACCTGTACGTCATCGAGAAGTCCAAAGATGACTTTCACCTTCGGCAGATTGCTTTTCTCCTTGCATCCACTTGAAGGGGAACAGGAAACTAAACCTGGAGCTACCATGGCGGCTCCCGAAAGGGCACAGAAGTTACAAAGGAACTGTCTGCGGCCGGTACATTGTTTTGCTTGTTTCATATAATTAACCCGTTTAATATTAATTCTCGATGCAAAATTACAAAATGAATGCACACAATCCAAAAGTCACATGGATAAAATTCACATGTGGGATGAGAAAGAATGATCATTAAGATTAAAAACTTTGCAGAATTCATCTGTCATAAAGAAAATTTCTGTAACTTTGCCTTCGGTGAATATTACGAGAATTGTTTATAAGACTTTGTGCCAAAGCACTATGAAAACACGGCAATCTTTCGCTAATCACCAAACCTACAAACAATTATATCATCGAACTGACTTAATATTATAGAACGATATGAAGGAAAACATCTTTTTAATTGCCCTGATGGTTTCGGCCCTGTGCTTACCCGTCAAGGCACAGGAATGGAAATCCGTGGATGACCCATCGTTGCCCAAGGAAGAACGTGTACGCATGAGCGACTATGAAGTGAGTATCCGCCGGAAGGACGGTTGGGAGAAACTGGACATGAACGGGGCACTGGTTTCCGAATACAATCCCGGAAAGTTGGACCCCGACACGCTGGGTCACCTGCGCACATTGATGGGGTTCTGCATGTTCACCGACGAGTTCCGGAAACCGGTGAAGATCCGCGTCAGGCGACAGGGTGCTCCGTTCCGTCAGGTGGACATCCGCCCCGTGGACTATAAGATAAAGTACAAGCGGATAGATGACCAGACCATCGAGCTGACGCTGCGCAACCCTCGGCAGAAAATATCCGTGGAGTACGACGGCGACAGGGAGCATAACCTGTTCCTGATTCCGGACCTGCCCGACAAGAACATCCAGAAGAGTGGGGAAGGAATCCGGTACTACGGTCCCGGAGAGCACGATGCCGGACTGTTGGAATTACATTCGGGCGAAACCCTGTATGTGGACGAGGGAGCTGTTCTCTACGCAACCATCAGGACCCGAAATGCAGAGAACATACGTGTTGCCGGACGAGGCATCATCTGTTCATCCAAGGCGCCGCATCACCTGCAGCACCGCACCAGTGCATTCTATTTCGAGGATTGCAAGAACCTGACGATCGAGGGTGTGATGCTGCGCGATTCACCAGCCTGGACATTGCACCTGGCGAATTGCGAGAATGTGCTGATCGACAACATGAAGCAGATTTGCTGGATGGCCAATTCGGACGGTATCGACCTGTGCAACGTGCGCCATGCAGAGATTCGCAACTGCTTCCTGCGCAACTGGGACGACAACATTTCCCTGAAGAATCCGGACTGGGGTCATGGTGGCGAACTGTTCGACATCCGCTTCCACGACAACACGCTGTGGGCCGACCGTGCTCATAACATGCTGGTGGGACCGGAATCGCGGGGCGAGCTGGGAATGCGCGACATCCATTTCAACAACATACAGATTCTAGAGGGGCGCGAGAAGACCTATCCCTATCTGGGTACCTGTGCCGTGATGATTGCCGACAATGGACATTTCCACGACATTTCCTTTACGAACATCACGATCGACCGGATCCGTGGCGGACAGTTCTTCCAGTTCGATTACTGTGTCTATCGTGGCATGGGACGGTCGGCCGGCAACATCCTGCTGAAGAACATCCGCTACAATGGCGAGGTATTTTCGAAGAGTACCATCCGCGGACTGGATGCCACGCATACGGTGGACGGCATCACTCTGCAGAACATCTCGATAAACGGCAAGAAGCTGACGAAGAAGAACCTGGATGAGTATGTGGAGACCAACGAGTTCATCCAGAATATGGAAGTGAAATAATTCACGTTCTGAATCAATACCCGTGCTAATAATTCTATTAACCAAAGCTTTCTGCAACTCTATTGGGAAATGAAACTTCTCACGCGCAAGAACTTGCTTGTACTCCTCTATTATCTCTGATGAATATAGTGGTACGATATGTCTATTGATGACAGCATGAATCAGTCTGCTGATTGTTGATTCTGCTGATTTTGACAAAAGCGCTGACACCAAAACATTGGTATCCAGAACAGCGTAAATCATAGATCTTCTATCTCCTTCAAGGCCTTGCGCTCTGTTCTGCAGGCAGAAATCTCTGCATTTATCTCTTCCAGTGACATCTCTTTCCTTGTCTGATTTTCTTTTCTGTTATTTATTTTTGGTTTCTCTGTAATTAATAGTAAAAAATGAAGATGGGAGATTCAAAAGGAATGATGAACAATGAAAGGTTATGGCTGTAGCGCCCCCTCCACTCTGCTCTTTGAACAATGACTGCACCGATTACCTGCAACAAGACGTGATGCCCATGGACGTGGCAATATTTGAACCGCCGTTTTAATACATTGCAGTCTCCCACATTCTTTGAAGAGCGTGGGAGGCTGCAATGTGTAGAAACGACGTATGGCATTGGACTATTTGAATTCGGCTGCACCGTCTTCATTTTCGTCGATTCGTACTGTCTCGAATGGCGAACCTGTCAACATGGTGGAGCGTACTCCGAGCGTCACTACCTTCATCGTGGGGTGTATGTATGTCTTCTTCATGTGCTGTCCTCTTTTGCTTATTTGGCAATATATTTGACTTTCGTCTTATACTTGCTCATAAGGCATAGTGAAAGCAAACTTTCCCTCTGCTCTTATTTCGCTACGTATTTTTTGCCGTTCACGATGTAAATCTGTCCCTTCTGTATGCTTGTCACCTTGCGACCCATAAGGTCATAGATAACACCCTTTCCTTCGGAGAGGGTTGGGGCGAGGCTTTCTATTCCCGTCATTCCCTCCTCGTCGCCCAGCACCATCATGTCGATGAATGCCTTTGATGATACCGTAGGGTTATAGTAGGGGCTGTCGGTTCTTGGCGTCATGGTGAGCCACAGGCGCTGCGCTTGCAGTGTGGCAGAGTTCAGCTTGCTGAATGCTCCCGCGGTGGAGAGGGCGTACCAGCTGCTGTTCTGCGCTGCCTTGTAGATGCCGCCTATCTCAAAGTTGTCGAACAGCGAACTGAACTTGAACGAGTTCTCTGCTGACTT
>JAZLIY010000098.1:0-26786 GCA_045617645.1 Bacteroidaceae bacterium
AAGAAATTTAACCAGCAAAACAAATGATTTTTTACGATTTACTTGCACCAACAGATTATTTTTGATAACTTTGAAACCACATCAAAAGTGGTGCACTTTTCAATTAGAAAGTGGTGCACTTTTGGATTAGATTATACAAAACTGGCATGAATAGGTTCTTTGTTTAATTCATTATGAATAATGCCTCCATACCTAATATTATATACCATGACAAGGCACAACCGTTTTCCGTAAAAAATTGATTGCTTCAAACAGAAAAAGTTCCTTTTCAGAAGCAAAAAACTTTTTTAGGCTTTATGAAATTGAATTTGCATCGAAGAGTTGGCAGAAATTTGTAACTACAAACCCAAAAACCTGTAACTACACGTCTGGAAGTTTGTAACTACAAACTTTTGGAGCTGTAACTACAAACTTTTGGAGCTGTAACTACAAACTTTTAGAGCTGTAACTACAAACTTTTAGAGCTGTAACTACAAACTTTTAGCCATTAGCCGATAAATTTTTTACGATCTCTTTCTAATCGTCTGTTTTTCAGACTGAAAAAAAATGATATATACACCAACTTATTCAATGTATCAACGAAGCAGAAGACGAACGATTTTCGAGAAAAACCAATCCACCAGAAAAACCACATCACAAGAAAACAAAATATGTTTTTCTCATAATTAACCAGTCTTTCTGTCGCTTTGCTTTATGAAAGCAGAAAATCCGAGCGATGAATTATGCATTATGAATTAAATTTACTAATTTTGCACGCAGTATTATGGCACAGAAGAACGTACAGGAACAAACGACCACACAGGCGCAACAGCAGACGCAGTTGCTTTCGCCCTTGCAGGTTATGGTGGCACGGCTTACCGAAATGCCGCTGGATGCCGTCCTGCACAAGGTGGATTCGGAGTGCATGGAGAACCCATGGCTGGAACGTTCCGTAGATGCAGATGCCCCTCGGGAACAGACGGGCGAGGAGGATGCCCGTTTCGATTTCAACAGCGAGGACGACATTCCCGACTACCTGCTGCGCCAACCATCGTCTCCCAGTGAAAAGGCGGAAAACAAGGAATGGAGCGACTCACAGTCGTTCTATGACAAACTGAGTGAACAGATGGGAGAGTTTGAACTTACACCTCACCAACAGGACATCATGGAATACCTGATAGGCAGTCTGGACGATGACGGCCTGTTGCACCGCCCCCTCTACCAGATTTCCGATGAGCTGGCCATCTATCGAGGGGTGAACGCATCGGAACAGGAGATTGAACAGGTGTTGTCCGTCCTGTGGCAGTTTGAGCCGGCAGGAGTAGGGGCCCGCAACGTGCAGGAATGTCTTCTGCTGCAAGTGCGGCGCGACACGAGAAATCCGTGGCGTAAGAAGATGGAGGAATTGCTGACACGCCATTTCAACGACTTCATGAAGAAACACTGGGACGAGATACAACAGCACATGCACCTGACGCCACACGAAACAAAGGCATTGCGTACCAATATCCTACGGCTGAACCCACGTCCAGGAACCGCATTGGGGGAAAACATCGACGAGGGGAGCCAGCACATCACGCCGGACTTCATCGTGGATACCGATTCATGCGACACCCTGACGCTTACCCTGAACGAGGGCGACATGCCTACACTAACCATCAGCGAGGATGCCCTGTCGCAACAAACCATTCCGTATGTACGGGAATATGTGGAACAAGGACAAATGTTCATTGCGGCCCTGACACAACGGCGCGACACCCTGCTGCGTACAATGAGGGCCATCCTGCACAAACAACGCAAATTCTTTTTGGAAGGCGACGAATCTCTGTTGCGCCCCATGATATTGGAAGACATTGCCACAGAGGCAGGGTTGGACATCAGCACCATAAGCCGTGCATGCAGCAACAAGTATGTCCAGACACCCTACGGCACTTATTCGCTACGGTGGTTCTTCAACAAAGGGACTGCCCTGGGCGATGATACGGTCTCCGTAAACCAACTGAAAGTGGCACTGCGGGAAGTGGTGGAGGGGGAGGACAAGAAGCACCCGCTCAACGATGACCAACTGGCTGCGGTACTGAAGGAAAAAGGATTCGGTACGGCCCGCCGAACGGTATCCAAATACCGCGAACAGATGGGTATTCCAGTGGCCAGGCTTAGGAAAAAATAAATTGTCTATCTACTTATCTCATTACGGAATTGAACAAAAGTATTATCATAACAGCACGCATCTTTTCGGGACTTTTCCGTCCCACCTACTACCCCACGATGGCCTTCGTCCTGGTGCTCACGCTCACACGCCTCAGGCTACTGCCATGGCAAATAAAATTGGTTATCCTGGGCATTGTGTATTTCTTTACCAAAGCCCTGCCCGGCATCTGCGTGTTCTTCTATCGCCGCCACCATGGCTGGGAACCTATCCATCTGAGGATACAGCACCATCGTGTGACGCCCTACCTGATCCATATCCTGTGCTATCTGGTTTGCCTCTATATCCTGAAATACATACACATCCCACATTTCGTATGTGGCATCATCGTGGCATCCCTGCTCATACAATGCAGCTGCATCCTACTGAACATCAAATGGAAAGTGAGTGTCCACTCTGCCGGAGCAGGAGGGTTGATCGGTGCACTGGTCGCCTTCTCGGAGCTGTTCGGGTTCTATGTCCTGTGGTGGCTATGCGGTGCCATCCTGCTGGCCGGATGCGTTATGACCAGCAGAATGCTCCTGCGCCAACATTCCCTATGTCAGGTGCTCGGCGGTTGTCTGGTAGGGATTGTGTGCGGCTTCATCGGCATCATTTTTTAATACGAACCAATAACAGATAATTCAAAAAAACAATCATACACGACAACAACAATGAACAGCATCGTATCAATCATCATGGGCAGCACCAGTGACCTTCCCGTCATGGAAAAAGCCGCCAAATTTCTGGACGAGATGGAGATTCCTTTCGAGATGAACGCCCTGAGCGCCCATCGCACCCCTCAGGAAGTCGAGGATTTTGCACGTGGAGCCGAAGCACGTGGCATACGCATCATCATAGCCGGTGCCGGCATGGCAGCCGCCCTGCCTGGCGTGATTGCCGCCAGCACTACCCTACCCGTCATCGGAGTACCCATCAAGGGTATGCTGGACGGACTGGACGCCATGCTCAGTATCATCCAGATGCCTCCCGGCATTCCCGTAGCTACGGTAGGCGTGAACGGAGCCCAGAACGCTGCCATCCTGGCAGCCGAGATGCTTGCCCTTTCGGACAAGGAACTGGCCGAGAAGATGAAGGCTTACAAAGAATCCCTGAAACAGAAGATCGTAAAGGCCAATCAGGAACTGGCCGAGGTAAAATATAAATTCAAGACCAACTAAATGGCACAGTCTGGTTATACACGTCGCCACTCCCATGTGGTCAACATCGGCAACACTCCACTGGGTGGCAACAATCCCATACGTGTACAGAGCATGACCAACACCCGCACAATGGATACCGAAGCCTGCATCCAGCAGACTCTTCGCATCGCCGAGGCCGGAGGGGAATATGTGCGGCTCACGACACAAGGAGTACGCGAGGCAGAAAACATGCAACTCATCCGTCAGGGGGTACGTCAGGCCGGATGCATGGTTCCTCTGGTTGCTGACGTCCATTTCAATCCCCATGTGGCCGAAGTGGCAGCCCTGTACTGCGAGAAAGTGCGTATCAACCCTGGCAACTACGTAGATGCTGCCCGCCAGTTCAAGCATCTGGAATATACCGATGAGGAGTATGCCGCTGAACTGCTCAAAATAGAAGAGCGGCTGATCCCGTTCCTACGTATCTGTCGCGAGCATCATACAGCTGTGCGCATCGGTGTAAACCACGGCAGCCTGTCCGACCGTATCATGAGCCGATACGGTGATACACCAGAGGGAATCGTGGAGAGTTGCATGGAGTTCCTACGTATCTGTCAACGCGAATCCTTCCTGGACGTGGTCATCAGCATCAAGGCCAGCAACACCGTTGTCATGGTACAGAGCGTCCGTCTGCTGGTAGCTGCCATGGAACAAGAAGGCATGGACTTCCCCCTACACCTGGGAGTGACGGAGGCCGGAGAGGGTGAAGACGGTCGTATCAAGAGTGCCGTGGGTATCGGTGCCCTGTTGTGTGAAGGCATAGGCGACACCATTCGTGTCAGCCTGTCCGAAGCCCCGGAAAAAGAGATTCCCGTGGCACAGAAACTGGTCCGTTTCATAGGCGAATGTGCCGAGAAACGATGCCAATGCGAGGCTGCCATCCAGGACGATACCGTGACAGTGGAGTTCCAGGAGGACAATCTGGAAGACCTGCAACTAAAAGCTGCTATGACCGTAGGTGCACTTTTCATCGACCGTAAAGCCCATAAGCTGGTCATCCGGAACACCAGTTCCGTGCTCCAAGCAGACTTGGTGAATCTGGCCGACAGCATCTTGCAGGCCGCCCGCATCAAGTTTACCAAGACGGAATACATCAGTTGTCCCGGTTGCGGTCGCACGCTATACGACCTGGAAGGTACCATTGCCAGGATAAAACAGGCTACCAGCCACTTGCGTGGACTTAAAATCGGCATCATGGGATGCATCGTGAACGGACCTGGCGAGATGGCCGACGCCGACTATGGTTACGTGGGAGCTGCCCGCGGCAAGGTAAGCCTCTACAAGGGTAAGGAATGTGTGGAAAAGAACATACCCGAAGAGGAAGCCGTAGAACGGTTACTCGCTTTTATCGAACAAGATATTCAACACTCATAAAATAACGATATGGAAAAACAGAATCTTTTGATTTACAATACCCTGTCCCGTCAGAAGGAACTCTTCCGCCCCTTACATGAAGGGCGTGTCGGGATGTATGTATGCGGTCCGACCGTCTATGGCGATGCCCATCTGGGACATGCCCGCCCAGCCATCACCTTTGACCTACTTTTCCGTTACCTCCAGCACATCGGTTACAAGGTGCGCTATGTACGTAACATTACCGATGTAGGGCATCTGGAACATGATGCCGATGAGGGTGAGGACAAGATTGCAAAAAAGGCACGTCTGGAAGAATTGGAGCCGATGGAAGTGGCACAATACTACACCAACCGTTTCCATGACGCTATGGCTGCACTCAACTGTCTGCCTCCCAGCATAGAACCCCATGCAACGGGTCACATCATCGAACAACAGCAACTCGTCCAGCAAATCCTGGATCACGGTTTTGCCTACGAAAGCAACGGCAGTATCTATTTCGATGTAGAAAAGTACGACAAGGCTTACCATTACGGCATCCTCTCCGGACGCTCACTCGAAGGCATCAAGGATGCCAGTCGCGAACTGGCCGGTGTTGGGGAGAAACGCAATCAGGCCGATTTCGCCTTGTGGAAAAAGGCTCAGCCCGAACATATCATGCGTTGGCCCAGCCCCTGGAGCGACGGCTTTCCCGGTTGGCACTGCGAGTGCACCGCTATGGGACGTAAATATCTGGGCGAGGAGTTCGATATCCACGGAGGAGGTATGGACCTTATCTTCCCCCACCACGAATGCGAAATAGCCCAGGCCGTGGCCAGTCAGAGCACTCAGATGGTACACTACTGGATGCATAACAATATGATCACCATCGGTGGACAGAAGATGGGCAAGAGCTATGGCAACTTCATTACCCTGCCCCAGTTCTTCAGCGGTGAACATGAGAAACTGGCACAACCGTACAGTCCCATGACCATTCGTTTCTTTATCCTTCAGGCTCACTATCGCAGTACCGTGGACTTCGGCAACGAGGCCCTGCAGGCTGCCGAAAAGGGATTGGCACGCCTTATGGACGGCTGGAAGAAACTGGCTCGTTTACAGGAAGGCATGAAGACAAAAGGTCAGGCTCCTGTCGAAATGAAATACGTGGATGAACTGCGTGCAAAATGCTACGATGCCATGAACGATGACCTGAACTCCCCCATCGTCATCAGCAACCTCTTCGATGCGTGCCGTGTCATCAACACGGTCATGGACCACAAGGCCAGCATTACCGCCGAGGTAGCCGCTGCCCTCCAACAGGTCTTTGCCTCCTTCGCATTCGACATCCTCGGACTTACACAGGAAAGCGGCAACAGCAACAAAGCCCGCGAGGAGGCCTATGGTCAGGTTGTCAACATGCTATTGGAGCAACGTCAACAGGCCAAGGCCGATAAGAACTGGGCCCTCAGTGACAAGATACGCGACGATTTGGCAGCCCTCGGTTTCGAGGTTAAGGACACCAAGGACGGATACAGCTGGACACTCAATAAATAGAATCAGTAGCGGAACGAACTTCCTCCGGCAAACTCACGCAAAAGACTGGTGGGGGGTACCTGATCGCCAGGAATGCCGTGGAAATATTGCAGGAACTGACGTAGGCGATAAGCCTCGGCATATTCGGGTTCGCGCTCACTGACCAGTTCCAAAATGGGCATTATCTGTTCCTTTATGACACCAAGCTCGTAAAGAAGGGCACTATTGAAGGTGGCATCAGCCAATTCCTGGAACGGGAGAATCCATTTTCGTTCACCTGCTTCAACGCTGGGAGCACGGCGTATCGTGTCGAGGGCGGAATACCCACGATACTTAAAGTCACGCAGAATACGGCGCAACAAGCGGATATCTTCGGTAGGGATATAATTGTGTTCGTCAAGCTGAATCGTAGTGAGAGGGGAAACAAATATGCGATATTTCTGCTCATCGGGTATCTGCTCGGTGAGGATGGGATTGAGAGCGTGATTACCCTCGATAATAAGAGCATCGTTGGGACTCATGCTGAGTTTCTTACCTTCGAAGACGCGCAGTCCGGATGGGAAGTCGTAACGCGGCAATTCCACCTCTTCACCTTGCAGGAGAGCACTCATCTGCTGATTGAAAAAGGCTGTATCAACGGCTTGCAGACATTCAAAATCATACTGCCCATTAGCATCGCGGGGAGTGTCCACACGATTGACGAAATAATCATCGGTACTGAGGATACGGGGCCGGATACCACAAGCCATCATCAAAGTAGCGACCCTGCGACTGGTTGTCGTCTTTCCGCTACTACTGGGACCGGCAATGAGGACAAGACGGGCATGTCGGGCTGTAATCTCGTCGGCTATGTCACCAAGTTTTTTCTCCTGCAAGGCTTCACTTACGTTAATTAGGTCGGAAGCATAGCCTTGCTGTACGGCATAGTTGAACTCACCGACCATACGCACACCCAGGATATCCTGCCACTGATGATGCTCGCGGATGACACCAAGCATCTTGTTTTGTTCGACCATTTCCTCCAACTGACCAGGATCCTCGCGTGATGGGATGCGCAGGAGCAACCCATCATAGAAAGAAACGAGGTCAAAAAGATGGAGTTGTCCGGTATGAGTGAGCAGGCAACTGTGATACGAATCCACCGTATCACCCAATTTATAATAATAGGTATAGAGCGTACCGAGGCTCTCCAAAAGGCGAACCTTGCCATCATTACCACGTGTGCGGAACATTTGTATGGCCTCCTCCGTGGGACATTGGATGCGCTGAATGGGCATGTCGGCATCTATTATCTCCTGCATACGGGTACGTATGGCACAGACATCTGATTCCGCTACCGGACGACCGATATGCAAAGGGCAGTAAAAGCCTCGACAAACAGGGTCGCCAATGATGAGTTTCCCTTGATGGTAGAGGTCTTCAACGGCCTTAGTAAGAACAAGATAAAGGGTACGTGTATAGGTACGCATACCAGCTGTACTGTGAAGGTCAAGGAAACGAACATCCTTACTGTTATAGAAACGGTAGCTCATACCTTGTACCTTGTTGTTGACAAGAGCAGCCACAGGACCGTAAGACATAGTGAGGCCCGATTGGGCAAAGACATCACTAAGCGAACTGCCAAAAGGTACTGCTAATTTCTTTCCGTTATTCTGGCAACGGACGGTTATGTTTTCAACTGTCATAATGGTAGGTATTTATCTAATAATTCCTGCATTCCTTCGGAAGCTCCTTTCATAATGTGCGTAAAACGATGGGAACTGGCCCATTGCACGGGCTTGGGGTCAATAAGATAGATGGGAGCTTCGGCCGGTACATATTGGACAAGTCCGGCGGCGGGATATACATTCAGACTCGTGCCGATAATGATGTATATATCAGCACGGCTGCTTATCATAGCAGCCCTTTCTATCTCTGGCACCGACTCACCGAACCAGACGATGAAGGGCCGTTGCTGACTGCCGTCAGGAGCTAAATCCCCCAAAGCCACATCCAGATGTGGTGGAGTGAGGGTGGATATGCAACGAGGATCGTTGGGGTTTCTACTGCTGGTAACCTTCAACAATTCGCCATGAAGATGCACAATATCGTGACTTCCGGCCCGTTCGTGCAGGTTGTCGATGTTCTGCGTGATGACGGTAACATCGTACTTGTTTTCCAACTGTGCAACCAGTTCATGTCCACGACAAGGGCTCACTTCCATAAGTTGCCGTCGCTGCATATTATAGAAATCCAGGACCAAGCGAGGGTTACGCGCCCAACCCTCGGGAGTGGCAACGTCTTCTACGTTATATTGGTCCCAAAGTCCACCATTATCACGGAACGTACTAATCCCACTTTCTGCACTCATACCTGCGCCTGTCAATACTACTACCTTCATCACTTGACTTGTTTTTTCCCTTATGCCCAAGCAAACTTTGGTTGCCGTCGATGTTGGGAAGTTGTTACAAATGTTTAATTATCTGCAAAAATAATAAAAATTTCTCATCATTTGCTGCATTAGATAAATAAAATGTATTAATTTTGCGCCGCAAAACACATTATTATATATAAATATGGACAAAATCAGCTATGCTCTGGGGTTGGGAATCGCCCAACAGCTGAAGAGCATGAACATCGAAAATTTCAGTATCGAGGATTTTTCAAAGAGCATCTGCGATGTGATGGAGGGCAAGCCCACTGCCATCAGTAGCCGGGATGCACAGCAGATGCTGAACGAGTATTTCGAAAAGAAACAAAAGGAACAGGCACAAAGTGCCATAGCCGAAGGAAAGGCATTCCTGGAGGAAAATGCCAAGAAGGCAGGCGTGGTAGTGACGAAAAGCGGACTGCAATACGAGATTCTGACCGAGGGTACAGGAAAAAATCCTAAGGCCACCGACAAAGTTCGTTGCCACTATGAGGGACGATTGCTGGACGGATCGGTCTTCGATAGCAGTTACCAACGCGGAGAACCGGCCGACTTCGGACTGAATCAGGTGATTACCGGATGGACAGAAGGCGTTCAATTAATGAAAGAGGGTGCAAAGTATCGTTTCTACATCCCATATCTTCTGGCCTACGGAGAACGCGGTGCAGGAGCCAGCATCCCTCCCTACAGCACCTTGATCTTCGATGTAGAATTAATCAAAGTTTTATAAAATAAAAACACAAAAGAAAATGAAAAAGTTTGGTTTTATTTGCGCAGCTGTCTTTGCTGCCATCATGATGTCTTGCGGTAACGGAACCCCCAAGGCTGACTTGAAGTGTGAAATTGACTCTCTGAGCTACGCTGTCGGTATGGCACAGAGCCAAGGCCTGAAAGAGTATCTAACCCAGCGTATGAACATGGATACAACGTATATCGATGAATTCATCAAGGGTTTGAACGAAGCTGCCAATGCTGGCGCCGACAAGAAGAAGGCTGCTTATTTCGCAGGTCTCCAGATCGGTCAGCAGGTTAGCCAGCAGATGTACTCTGGTATCAACAAGAGCATCTTTGGCGACGACAGTACACAGACTATCAGCCTGAGCAATCTGATGGCAGGTTTCGTTTCCGGTACTCTGGGCAAGGAAGCCATTATGACCGTAGATTCTGCAGCTAAATATGCTGAGGCCAAGATGAGTGCCGTAAAGCGTGCACAGCAGGAAAAGCAGTTCGGTGACAACAAGAAGGCTTGCGAGGAATTCATGGCTAATATCGCCAAGAAGGAAGGCGTACAGGAACTGCAGGACGGTATCTACTACGAGGTACTGCAAGAAGGCAAGGGCGAGATTCCCGCAGATAGCAGCCGTGTAAAAGTAAATTACGAGGGCACCCTGATCAACGACACAATATTCGACAGCAGCTACAAGCGCAACGAGCCCGCAGTATTCCGTTGCAACCAGGTTATCCCAGGTTGGACAAAGGCACTGACTCACATGCCCGTAG
Organism: Bacteroidaceae bacterium; assembly: GCA_045617645.1. Lineage (GTDB taxonomy): Bacteria > Bacteroidota > Bacteroidia > Bacteroidales > Bacteroidaceae > Physcousia. Next base: position 10,145 of record JAZLIY010000098.1, read on the forward strand.
GTTCTACATGGATGGTTTACATTCCTCAGGATCAGGCTTATGGTGAGGTTCAGCAAGGACAGATCAAGCCATTCTCTTGCTTGCGCTTCAAGATTGAATTGCTCGGTATTGAGAAGTAAATCACGATGAGGGTTCTCAAGGTTATTATCTTCACTTTGTTGGCTGGCATCTGCCTCTCGGCAAATGCCGCCGGCAAGAAAATGTCCAAGAAGAAAGCCAAAAAGAAAGCACCCGTTGAGGTGGTGGATACCGTATGCATAGACACTTTCAGCTATGCCTTCGGTAAAGCCAACACACAGGGGCTGAAACAATACTTGGTACAGCGCATGGGCATAGACACGACCTATATGGACGATTTTATAAAAGGTTTCCAGCAGATGGAACTTACCGAAGCCGACAAGCGTGAAAAAGCACGCCTTTCCGGTATCGAAATTCGTTCACAGGTGGAAAGCCAAGTCTATCCCACTGCCAGCAAACAAGTAAACGACTCTACGGACATACTGAACAAAGCATTGTTCGTGGAAGGCTTCAGCGATGGCATCTGCGAGAAGAACATGAACGTCAGCATGGATAGCCTGCACCAACTGGTTTCAAAACAGTTGGCCTACTACCATAAAGTCAACATGGAACGAAAATACGGTGAAAATCGTAAGGCCGGAGAGGAGTTCCTGAAGCTGAATGCAAAAAAAGACAGTGTAAAGACCACCGACAGCGGCCTGCAATACAAAATACTGACAGCCGGAACGGGAGAAGTGCCCACTGCCACACAGAAAGTTAAGGTGAACTACGAAGGACGGCTGGTGGACGGAACCGTGTTCGACAGCAGCTACCAGCGAAACAAACCTGTAAGCTTTGCCTGCAATCAGGTAATCAAGGGATGGACGGAAGCCCTGACCATGATGCCAGTAGGAAGCAAATGGGAAATCTACGTACCACAAGAGCTCGGTTACGGAGATCGTGAACAAAAGAAGATTCCACCGTTCTCAACCCTGATTTTTACAGTAGAGTTACTGGAAATAGAGAAATAATATCCACGTATCTTATCAAAAAGGCATCAAAATACACGTTTGATGCCTTTTTTTTTGCTAAAAAGCTATGAGATTAGAGTTTTTTGCGTACATTTGCTTACAATATTACCAAAAACCAACAATACGATATGGACAAAGTTGATAAACTAGACAAAAGGATTCTAGAAATTATTTCATGCAACGCTCGCATCCCATTCAAGGATGTTGCTGCCGAGTGTGGTGTGAGCCGCGCGGCCATTCACCAACGTGTACAAAGACTCATAGACATGGGTGTTATTGTGGGGTCTGGATACCATGTAAATCCCGCATCACTGGGATACAATACATGTACCTATGTGGGCATCAACTTGGAAAAGGGCTCTATGTACAATGCCGTGGTGGAAGAATTCAAAAAAATACCCGAGATTGTAGAGTGCCACTTCACAACAGGCCCCTATACCATGATTATTAAACTCTTTGCACGCGACAACGCTCACCTTATGGAACTGCTGAACGACCACTTGCAGGAAGTAGCAGGAGTTACCGCAACGGAAACCCTTATTTCACTGAAACAAAGTATAAAGAAAGAGGTTCCCATAGGATTACAGCATGCAGAGAGCAAACCCATCTCTCTGGAAGACGCATGACGCCCAAAGGATACTTTGACTGGGAAGGGGATTTGGAACAACTGCATAACCAATTCCCCAACTACGATAAAAGGCCGCTGATTGGTATTACCGGCAACTTTGGCAGCAAGGGATGCGAATTGGCACAAGGCTATTTCGAATCCGTATTGCAGGCTGGAGGAACACCGTTGATTCTTCCGCCATACGAGAATACAGATGCCCTTCTTTCCGTTTTGGATCATTTAGACGGCATTCTGCTATCGGGCGGAGGTGATCTAAACCCATTATTCCTGGGGCAGGAACCCAACCCCTACCTGCATGGCATCTGTCCCGAAAGGGATAAGATGGAATTGATGTTGGTACAGTTGGCTTACCATCGCCAGATTCCTATGTTGGGAATCTGCCGTGGCATACAGTTGATGGTTACGGCCTTAGGGGGTGAGTTGTATCAAGATCTCGGAACCGAATACAAGACACACCCCCTGATAAAGCATAATCAGGATCTGGCAAGGGAATATGCATCTCATACAGCACAGATAGAAAAAGATTCTATGTTATCCCGCATCATGGGAACCGACACCATTGCCGTCAATTCATTCCATCATCAAGCCGTAAAAAATCCTGGGCCTCATCTGCGTGTGGCTGCCCAAGCTCCCGATGGGGTAATAGAAGCCGTCGAAAGCACAGAATATAAAAGCATCCTGGGCATACAATGGCATCCCGAATGTTTCATTATGAGACAAGACAAAACGATGATGCCCATTTTCCGATGGCTTACGGAAGAAGCCGAACTTTTTGCAGAGGCAAAAAAACTGCACAAGGGAATGCTTTCCTTGGACAGTCACTGCGATACGCCCATGTTCTTCCACCAGCAGATTTGCTTTAATCAGAGAGACCCACGCATTCTGGTTGATTTGCACAAGATGACAGAAGGGCATTTGGACGCCAGTATCATGGTGGCATACATTCCCCAAAAAGAACGCGATGAGGCTTCGCTGATGGCTGCGAATACACAAGCCAGGCAACTGCTTTCCCAAATACAGGATATGGTATCGGCCAACCAGAATGCCTTAGGGCTGGCTTGTACACCGGAAGACCTGTTTCGACTGAAAGCCGAAGGAAAAAAGGCAATCATGCGCGGAATAGAAAACGGATATGCCATAGGAAAGGACATCGGTCAAATAGAAACGTTCCGTAAAATGGGAGTTGTCTATATGACCCTGTGCCATAATGGTGATAACGATATCTGCGATTCTGCTCGTGGAAAGGGGGAGCACAACGGTATAAGCCCATTTGGTGCGGAAGTCATACGCGAAATGAACCGAGTAGGCATGATGGTTGATTTGAGCCATGCTTCGGAAAAGAGTTTCTATGATGCGTTGGACATCAGCCATAAGCCAATTGTTTGCAGTCATAGTAGCGCACGGGCCCTATGTGACCATCCACGCAACCTGACAGATGAACAAATGAAAGCACTGGCATCCAAGGGCGGAGTTGCTCAGGTTACCTTATACCATGGTTTCCTTCGTCTCGGAGAAGAAGAAGCAACCATTCACGATGCTGTAGCCCATCTTTGTCACATGGTGGACATCATGGGGATAGAGCATGTGGGAATAGGAACCGACTTCGATGGCGATGGAGGTGTACGTGGATTTGCCGATGCTTCTGAATCCATCAATTTTACCCGACAGCTTTTACAAAAACATTTTTCACCCGAAGAGATACGCCTGATATGGGGTGGGAATTTCCTTCGGGTTATGAAAGACATACAATCAATATGAAACGACTCATTTGGATTTCCATCATCTATTCCATCATAGGGCTTACCTCCTGTGGAGGACATACACAAAAAAATATTCGCATGGTAGATACCATTGCCCTGGCACCTTGCCCACATTTTGTTCCGGACAGTGCCCTGAAATTCATCCAAGAACAATGCCTGTTCGGTCCACGAATCACAGGAAGTGAAGCATCGCAAAAATGCGGAGACTATATCGAGACATGTTTCCGTCAGTTTGGGGCCACCGTAGAAAATCAATATGGCATGGTCACGTTATACGATGGTACTCAGTTGAAAGCACGCAACATCGTAGCAAGTATCAATCCCGACAACACCAATCGCATCCTCCTCTGTTCTCATTGGGACAGTCGTCCTTGGGCAGACAACGACCCAGACGAAACAAAACACAAGACCCCTATTCTGGGTGCAAACGATGGAGCCAGCGGTGTGGCAGTAATGATGGAGTTATGCCGACTGATACAACAGAACCCACTCTCCATAGGCATTGATTTTGTATGTTTCGATGCCGAGGATCTGGGACTTCCACAATGGGAAGAAGATCGCGAAAACAGCGAAGAAACCTGGTGTCTTGGCTCACGGTTATGGGCTCAAAAGGCAAAAGAAAACAACTACCATGCCCGTTATGGCGTCTTACTGGATATGGTAGGGGGATATGGATGTACATTCTCCAAGGAAAAGATTTCCACCCATTTTGCCGCTCCCATTGTAGAACAGTTATGGAAACTGGCAAAACAATTGGGATATGGCCATTTCTTCCCCATGGAAGAAGGGGGTACCATGGTGGACGACCACCTGAATGTCAACCGTATAGCACGTATTCCTTGCCTTGATATCGTACCCTATTTCAAAGAAGGCCCCAGCTGTTTCGGCCCAACATGGCACACAGTCAACGACACACCCAAAAACATAGATCCAAATGTACTGGAAGCTGTGGGACAAAGTCTAACACAAATGCTTTATAATGAGGCGATACAACAATGAATACAATTAACGAAATACAAGATGAAATCATAGCGGAATTTTCGGATTTCGATGATTGGATGGACCGCTATCAACTTCTTATCGACCTTGGTAACGAGCAGGCTCCACTGAATGAACAATACAAAACGGAAAAAAACCTAATAGACGGATGCCAAAGTCGTGTTTGGCTCCAAGCTGATTTGGTAAATGGCCTGGTACAGTTTCAGGCAGAAAGCGATGCCCTCATCGTAAAGGGTATGGTTGCCCTGCTGGTACGGGTACTTACCAACCACACGCCTCAGGAAATACTGGATGCCGATTTGTATTTTATCGAGAGAATCGGGTTGAAGGAGCACCTTTCACCCACCCGTAGCAATGGCCTCCTTGCCATGCTGAAACAAATGAAGATGTACGCATTGGCCTTCAAGACGATTGCATAAATGAACATCGGCCCGGTAGATTTAGGCTATCGTCCTGTACTCCTGGCACCTATGGAGGATGTTACGGATATAGGATTCCGCCTCCTATGCAGGCAGCTGGGGGCTGCCATGGTATATTCCGAGTTTGTTTCAAGCGATGCGCTGATCCGTATGGTAAACAAAAGCCTGGATAAATTGAAAGTTTGTCCAGACGAACGGCCTGTGGCCATCCAGATTTATGGCAAGGATGTGGAGGCTATGCGCGAGGCCGCCTGTATCGTAGTGGAACAGGCACACCCCGATGTGTTAGACCTGAATTTCGGTTGTCCCGTAAAGAAGGTTGCAGGAAAAGGTGCCGGGGCAGGTATGTTACAGAATATTCCACAAATGCTGGCCATCACACGGGCCGTGGTGGATGCCATTCCGAGAACACCCGTTACGGTGAAAACACGATTGGGATGGGACAATGATCACCGCATCATCGTGGAGCTAGCCGAACAATTACAAGATTGTGGTATTCGGGCACTTACCATCCATGGTCGCACTCGTTGCCAAATGTACACGGGAGAGGCAGACTGGACGCTGATCGGTGCTGTAAAATCCAATCCCAGGATGCATATACCCATTATCGGAAACGGCGATATCACAACCCCGGAACGAGCCCGTGAGTGTTTCGAACGCTATGGAGTGGATGCCGTAATGGTGGGGCGTGCCACTTTCGGTCGTCCCTGGATATTCAGCGAGATAAAAGAATATCTGGAAACGGGTCAAGTCACAGACAAGGGACTTGACTGGAAAATGGACATCCTTCGTCAACAGGTACTTACCAGCGTAGAACGTATAGATGAATATCGTGGCATCTTGCATGTACGCAGGCATTTGGCTGCTACACCCTTGTTCAAGGGTATTCCGAACTTTCGGGAAACACGCATCCGCCTGCTTCGTGCCGAAACAGTAAAAGAGGTTTTCCAAATAATGGACGATATTGCTGTGATATTGCATGGGATGGAAGGATTGTCACCTATCGAATAAATGATTTGCAGATTGTTTTTAATTTTTTTAACTATGCAACAAAGACTTCGAATCTTTTATCGTATATTTGCAGCAATAATTGATTTTCCAACATTAAATATTATTCCATAACACATAAATAACAATGAGAAAATTTTTCCTTAGCCTGATGTGCTTACTCTCAGCAAGTGGCCTCATGGCAGACAAGACTTTTCAACTGGCCTCTCCCGATGGCAAAGTGCAGTCAACCATTCAAGTTGGCGATAAGCTTACCTACGACATTCAAGTGGACGGCCGTCAGGTACTGGCTCCTTCAGCTATCAGTATGAAACTGAGTACCGGTTGTGAATGGGGTGTAAACCCCAAAGGTGTAAGCCCCAAAAAGAGTGCCATCAACGAGGAAATTGCCTCTCCCTTCTATCGTGCAAAGACGATGAAAAACGAATGCAACGTGCTTGTACTCAACTTCAAGGGCAACTATGCAGTGGAATTCCGTGCCTACGACAACGGTATTGCCTATCGTTTTATCAACAATAACAAGAAAAAGGCATTCGAAATCATCAACGAGGGTGTAGAATATAATTTTACAACCGACTATGAGGCCATTGTACCCTATGTAAACGATGATGAATTCGAAGAAAATCCCGAAGGGCAATTTGGCAACTCTTTCGAGAATACCTATACCATAGCAAACATTAGCAAGCTCGATCAAAGACGCTACTGTTTCTTGCCTTTGGTTGTCAATACAGGCAATGTAAAACTCTGCCTGACAGAAACCCATCTGGAGAATTACCCCGGCCTCTACCTACAGACAAAAGGCACCAACTTCAAGGGACTTTTTGCTCCCTACCCCAAGGATGTAGAACAAGGTGGACACAACAACTTGCAGATGCAGGTTAAAAGCCGTGAAAACTATATTGCCAAAGTCGAGGACGCACGTACCTTCCCTTGGCGTGTGGCTATGGTAAGCCGTTCTGACAAGGAAATGGCAACCAACAACCTCAGCTATCTGTTGGCAGCTCCCTGTCGTGTGGAAGACCTGTCCTGGATAAAACCCGGAAAAGTAGCATGGGACTGGTGGAACGACTGGAACATCTATGGTGTAGATTTCAAGGCAGGTGTCAACAACGATACGTATAAATACTACATTGATTTCGCTTCTCAAAAGGGAATCGAATACGTTATCCTGGACGAAGGTTGGGCCGTAAATGGTGAAGCAGACTTGATGCAGGTAATTCCCGAAATTGACTTGCAGGAATTGGTAAACTATGGTAAACAAAAGAACGTAGGTATCATCCTTTGGGCTGGCTACTGGGCATTCGACCGCGATATGGAGAAGGTATGCAAGTATTTCAGCGAAATGGGTGTAAAGGGTTTCAAGGTTGATTTTATGGATCGTGACGACCAGTTTATGACCAATTTCTATTACCGTGCAGCCGAAATGGCGGCAAAATACAAGATGATGCTCGACTTCCACGGAGCATTCAAGCCCGCAGGACTGAACAGGACCTACCCCAATGTACTGAATTTCGAAGGTGTCAATGGTTTGGAACAGTTGAAATGGCAAGACGAAGACTACGATCAAGTAACCTACGACACACAGATTCCATTCATTCGTCAGGCTGCCGGTCCTATGGATTATACCCAGGGTGCCATGAACAATGCCGCCAAGGAAAATTACCATCCATGCAACTCCGAACCTATGAGCCAGGGAACACGTTGCCATCAGCTGGGCTTGTACATGGTACTGGAATCACCTTTCAGCATGCTTTGCGACTCTCCCACCAACTACCTGACATTGGGCGGTGAATGTACCGATTTCATTGCTGATGTACCCACCGTTTGGGACGAGACAATCATTCTGGATGGTGAAATTGGCAAATTCTATATTGCTGCACGTCGCAGTGGCGACAACTGGTACATTGGCGGTATTACCAACTGGGATGAACGCGATATCGAAATAAAGACCGATTTCTTGGCTTCCGGTAGCTACAAGATGAAAAGCTTTATAGATGGAGCCAATGCCAACAAAAAGGGTTCTGACCACAAGATAACGAACGGAACCTTAAAAGCTGGAGAAACCCTGAAAATTCACATGGCTTCCGGTGGCGGTTTTGCCATCAAATTGAGCAAATAAGGATGAAACTTATATAGATTATGAAGAGAATCTGGGGTGGATGGATTTTGTCGTTGATGTGCTTATGCTTGTCAGCACAAACCATTTGCGAACAAAAAGCGCAGGAGAATGTCCTGCGCTTTTTATCTTCCACAAAACAGGGGCACGAGGTAAAAGCTTCTACTGCAAAAAAGCCACCCTTGACAAGGGTTTATACAGCCAAAAGGAATGATGTGGTGGCTTACTATGTGTATAATGTCTCTGATGGCGGATTCGTGGTGGCAAGTGGTGATGAAGTGGCAGATGAAATCCTTTGTTATTCTCCGTTGGGAACATTTGATACGACAAATATTTCACCCAATTTCCAATATTGGCTCAGCGAATACGAACGACAAATTTCCTTTGCCCGAGAAACAGAGGGCCATCCATACAAAACCAGAAAGAGCGGCACCGGGAAAACAGATGTTGAACCTTTTATCAAGACCCAATGGAATCAAGATTTTCCATATAATATAATGTGTCCTACAAAAGAGGGCGGAAAACCCTATTATACAGGGTGTGTGGCAACTGCCATGGCACAAGTAATGAAATATTACGAATGGCCAGGAGAGGGACATGGAGCACACAGCTACTACGACATCTATAACGGACAACAGAGAACCGGCACATTCGATGGACATCAATATGATTGGAACAATATGCTTTTCCGATATGATGATCCGGCAACAGATATCCAAAACAATGCCGTGGCAATGCTGATGAGCGACTGCGGAATAGCAGTAGAAATGGGATATGACAACAATGGAAGTGCAGCATGGTCGGAAAACATACCGTATGCTTTGGTACAATATTTCAACTACGACAAAGCTGTAGGCCAGCTGTATCACGACTATTGCACAGACAACGTATGGGCAGAAACCATTTACGATGAAGTCTCACATGGTCGGCCCGTGATTTTCAGCGGACTGACAAAAAACAACGCTGGACATTGTTTTATCTGTGACGGTTATCTGGCCGAAACCGACATGTACCATTTTAACTGGGGATGGGGAGGGACATATGATTGTTATTGTCTCCTGTCTGCCGTAGAAAGCAACGGATATAATTTTAAATATACCCAGGACATTATCTATGGTATCCAACCACCAGCCGAAGACACCAGACCAGCCCTATGTATTCTGGCTTTTGACGGAAACATGAATTACACGACCTCGGAAGAATCGGGATATACATCTTATTCCGTCTCTTTTACATCTGATGGCGAACCGAACATCATCTACAACAATACATGGAGAGAGGTGGAAGTAATCTTTACAGTGAAATACGAAAATACGGCAAATGGAGAATGTGCCTATGCAAAAGCACTTGACCAAGAATTTAACAAATATTCCTTCAGAAGCATCTACCCTCTACAGGAAGACGAAGAGGGATATTGCTGTTATTACGGAGAGGACTGTATTGTGGTACGACACGTTCGTGTCCCACAACTGACACCCGGAAAATACAAGATAACCTTGGCTTATAAAGACTATCAGGACAAAGACCTGGATGACGATTCCTTGTGGAAAGACGTCGAAACATATTTGGGTTGCAATAATTACCAGACCGTAACGATAGAACCAACCGGCATTGAACCCATCGCAATAGGAACACAGGATAATGATGCGATCTTCGATTTGTCGGGACGAAAAGTTGCCAACCGACAAACGAAGGGCACACTACCCCATGGCATCTATCTAATGAATCAACGAAAAATTGTAATCAAATAAAAATGAAACTGATAAGCTGGTGGAAAGAAAAAAGTCTGATATCCAGAATTCTGATGGGTATTATTTTGGGTACAATATTAGGATTGGTATGTCCTAAGGCATCGTTCATTGGGATATTAGGTCAAGTTTTCGTTGGAGCCCTGAAAGCCATAGCTCCCATACTTGTGGCCGTACTTGTAACCAGTTCCATTGCCAAAGCCAACGGAGGATTGGGAGTACGGTTCCGTACCGTAATTCTGCTGTACCTCCTATCAACCCTATTGGCTGCCATCGTTGCCGTATGCGGTAGTTTCATCTTTCCCATAACACTCTCCTTGTCTGGAACAACAGGCGAATCCATTCCGGGCGGCCTCAGCGATATTTTCCATAGTTTCGTGGCAAATATCGTGGCAAATCCCATAGATTCCATCGCCAAGGCAAATTACCTTGGTGTCCTGTTCTGGGCCATAGTAATGGGAATGGCATTGAGATGTGTGGCCACCGAAAACACGATAAATGCCATTGCCGACCTGTCCAATGCTGTATCCAAAGCCGTTAAATGGGTCATCGCATTCGCTCCCTTTGGTGTACTCGGACTGGTTTTCACGTCCATCTCCGAAAACGGGCCAGTCATCTTTTACACCTACGGAAAACTCATTGCCTTATTAGTTGGCTGTATGCTTTTTTCCGCCCTTGTCCTAAATCCGCTCATCGTAGGTCTTTGCCTTCGCACCAATCCTTATCCCCTCGTATGGAAGTGCTTGAAGGAAAGCGGGCTGAATGCTTTCTTTACCCGCTCTTCCGCAGCCAACATTCCCGTAAACATGAACCTATGTAAAAGGTTGGGACTTGAAGAGGACTTCTATTCAGTAAGCATTCCATTGGGTGCCACCATCAATATGAACGGGGCAGCCGTTACCATCACGGTCATGACACTGGCTATATGCCATACGATGGGCATACATATTAACCCGCTTTCCACATTCTTGCTATGCATCACGGCTACTTTGGCCGCCTGTGGTTCCTCGGGGGTTGCCGGTGGTTCTTTGTTACTTATTCCCATGGCATGTTCATTGTTTGGCATAGACAACAACGTAGCCATGCAGGCCGTAGCCGTAGGCTTCATTATCGGTGTGGTACAGGATTCTGTGGAAACGGCACTCAACTCCAGTGGCGACGTGCTTTTTACGGCTACGGCAGAACTACTTGACAGGAAGAGAAAAACATCGTAATTAACGGTAAAAAAAAAGGTTTTCCCCCTCTTTATCACCAACAATCGTCTAAAAAAGAGAACAAGAACGTAAAAATTACAAAAAAATTGTGAGATTATCGAATCTTATTTGTAATTTTGCCGCGTATTTTGGAAACCTGGGAAGGTTTATGGCCTAACCGTAACAACTAACAATGCCCGTTACTGTTGTTTACTCCAAAAGACACGAAACGTACAATAAGACAAAAAAAGAGAAAACAAAAACAATAAAATTATTAACCAAATTAAAAAAAGAAGTATGAAAAAGAACAAGATTTTCTTGATCATGGCAATGCTTTTCTTCACACTCTCTGCTAATGCACAGAACGAAGAGAACGCCACGTACACTTTCAACCCCCATTGGTTCTTGCAGCTGCAGGCTGGTGGTCAGTACACCCGTGGTGAAGCAAAGTTCAATGAGTTGTTGTCACCCAATGCTCAGATTGCAGTAGGTTATCAGTTCACCCCTGTATGGGCACTGCGTTTGGCTGCCAATGGTTGGCAGAGCAAGGGAGGTTGGAAAGAGGACATGGCCAACAGCTATGGTTTCCCCAACAACACTTTCAAGTGGAACTATGTAACTCCCGCTTTGGATGTTAAGTTCAACTTGATCAACGCCATCGCTGGTTACAACCGCAACCGCATTTTCGGTTTGAACCTGATTGCCGGTATCGGTGCTAACATCGCTTTCGGTAACGATGAGGCTGGTGATCTGTACGCTATCAATCCTACCGTTCTTAGCCACTACTACGATGGAACTTCCATCAAGCCCGTTGGCCGTGTAGGTTTGGATCTGGACTTCCGTTGCTCAGACCGCGTTACTCTGAATCTGGAAGGTATCGCTAACGGCCTGACCGACCACTACAACAGCAAGCATGCAGAGAATGCAGACTGGTACTTCAATGTATTGGCCGGTGTTAAGATTGCCCTTGGCAAGACCTGCACAAAGAAGGTTGAAGAAGAATGGGCTACTCGTGTCGATACCATCTGGTACGATGACATCGCCTATACTCCCCGTGTAGAAGACGGTACCATCACTTGGAACGTATTCTACAAGATCCGTGAGAGTGACTTCAACGATCCCGATGCTCAGTTGGCAGCTATCGGTGCTTTCTTGAAGGATCACCGCGAGTGCAAGGTTTCCATCAAGTCTTACGCTGACGTACAGACAGGTAACCCCAAGATCAACATGGGTTATTCTCAGCAGCGTTCCGAGAAGGCCGTTAAGGCTCTCGTTGATGCTGGCGTAGATCCCTCTATCATCACAGCCGAGTACTTTGGTGACACCGTTCAGCCTTTCGCAGAGAACGACAAGAACCGTGTTTCTATCATCACAGCTACCGGTTTGAAGGATGTAAAGGATAAGAACACCGTTAAGAAGTTCCGTACAAAGGAAGTTCGTTATCGCGTTCATTAATATACGATACACCGATAAAACATGGAGGCGCATCCAAATTCTGGATGCGCCTTTTTTTTACCTATACATTCGTATGAATGAACCGTAAGGTTCTTCACATATTATTTGGCCTTAATTCGTATCAATACATCACCGTATGCCGGAACATCTATCTGACGCAAGTGAGATTTCTGAACCTCTTCGAGGGCATTTACCCTGTCGAACCGAACAACCTTTCCCTTGGAAGTCAGCTGGAGCGACTTGCCTTCGCGTCCCGATGTTTCACGCACTTGCAGGATAAGGTATCCTTTCTTCTGCGCTGGTGCCATACTGGTAATCATCAGGTCGTTGTCGCTGATTTCCAACAACGATCCCTCCATTGCCAAATTGTCCTTTGCGCCGATGGGTAATACACGGGCATACGCCTGTACACGGTCGCCAAGGGCAAATTTCAATGCCTCGGTATTCTTGATATCCAGACGCGAAGTGATGGTGTATCGCCACTGCATCTCTCCCTCCTGCGATGCGCGGAAGTTCGTAAACCAATAGTTGTTCGTCACCCACGAGAAGACGTGCGCCTGATCGTAGTGCTTGATGTATTCAAACGGTCCGTCCAACATGTCGCCCAATTGTACCAAAGGAACCTCTTTCGAGGAAAGGAGTATCTGATAACCGTCCGTACGGGCACTTACGAAATTCTGGATGGTATTCCAGTCGCTTGATGTACCCTCCAGTTGATTTTCTCCGGGCTTCACAAAGCCGCCCGGAACATCAAACTCCAACTGCTCGCCTGTGAAGGGGAAGGCTACATAGTAAGCCATGGGATTCGCATCCGGAATGGGACGCATCGTGTAGGCCAGTTCCACCCGTGGCTGCTCGTTGTACAGTTTCACCTCGTAGCGAACGCCATGGTCGGTAAGACCAGGACATTTTCCTTCCACAATGAGGCTCTTGTAAAGCGGTCCTTTGGCCCCCTGAGTCACCTTGATGTCACTCGTCGAGGTACGTTCCATGCTATGACTCTTCCTATCCATCATAATGCCACGGTCGGCAAGTTTCTCGTAAATCAGCTGCCCCGCCTCCCAATCACAGTTGTTGTCCACCATTTCACGTTGCGCCTTCTTGTCGTATATACTGCTGATACCACCTCGCACAGGGTCGATGGTAAGGCGGTAATAGTCGTTCTCCAATTGGTTGGTGTCTGCCGTGCCGGGAACATCACCACTATCCTTTCCGCCAAGCTGGATACGATAGGTACGGTAACCCAACGAAGGCAGGTCCTTGACGAACACTCGGAAATAGCGCCCCTCTCTTCTGGAGCTGTAAGGTTGAGCCATCACTTCCTGTCCGTTCTCATCCACGATGGCGTAATTCACTCCATTCGGGATAATCTCGTAGTCGATGTAGATGTCGCAGTAAGCATCACGCTCCCATGTCAGCGGATTGAAAAAGGTAATGGTAGGGACCTCGTCCCGATGAATGAAACTCTGCAACAGTCCACCAGCTGTCTCGTACAGCATCTGGGCCCTTTTCTGAGCCGTCCATGCATACGAACCCTTGCAGCCCCATTGCAGATGCGACTGCCAGCACGAAGGGTCGCTGATACTCTCCGAGGCACCAAAGGTGTGCTCGTCATAGAAAAGCAGGTTATTGTGAATACCCTCAATCTCTGTGTTTATGTCTTCTGGCAAATCCATGCCCTCCAGGGCTGCCATGGACAGCAATCCCTGAGTGGACAACATATCAGCCTGCGCCTTACGTGCTTCTCCCGTTTCTCGCTGGGCCGATCCGAAACCGTCCGTCCACCAATCAGGCCAAGCCTTACGGTAGCTGTCGAGTTTGTCCGCATAGTTGCTCACCACATGATCCATGAACTCGTGAGCCGTAGCCGAGCGCAACTTGGGCCACTCATGTGTCTTGTTCCAATTGGCGATGAAATCACACACCTTGTAGGATGGTGGCGCATTGTCTGTAAAGTAACCCGAGTACTGGATACCAATCTCGCTGAAAGGATAGCCTTTCCCCTCCAGTTGGCGCAGATATTCCCCCATTTTTTCCTCTACACGTCCCATATCTCCAGCCTCTATACCCCAGAAGTTACCCGTCATATAGTGCTCAGCACGGAAAGCATAGAGGCACTTTCCAGAGGGCGACTCCCAACGGAACACCGTAGGCTTGTCGAAAGGTTCCAAGGCACGAGCCGTATGCTCACCCATCCACAGATACTTCACGCCCACATCAGGCAGATAATCAGCCAGACACCATGCTGCACCATTCACATCATTCTGCATGGCCAACGTGAAGGGAATACCCTCGGCACGCAGGTATTGCAGAGGCAACAGGAAGTATCGCAACGAGTTCTCGTCTGCCACCTCAGCCATATTGAAGTACATGGCAGTCACCTCTATCTGTCCACGCTTTATGCAAGCCTTCAAGCGCTCTACCTGAGCAGCAGGACGCACCTTGATATATTCCGAAACCGCCCATGCCGACTCACACGTCCAGCGGAAACGGGCATCATCGGGATAGTCCTTCGTCAGGTCGCTGTAATCAATGGCATAGTCGATATAGCGCAAGTGCTCAGAGAGAATTTCCGTCTGCGGTTTGGTATAGCCGATATCCGTATGTGTATGTTGTACAAGGTAAATAGTCCAGTTACGCTGGACACCCTGGAAAGGCTCCCCGGCCCCCACAGACAGACAAATCAGAAAGGTAAAGAATACCGTCAAGCCCACTTTATGTATGGTTCGGGCAAAGGAAAAATACGATAGGTAGGTTCTCATAAATCAATGATTTTTATAACTTTTTACATATTCTAAAGATACTTTCGGTCAAAGATACGAATAAGCGAATACAATGACAAAGAAAACTTGTTTTTTTACATTGTTGAGCGGAAGTATCTTCGACCAACAGGTCAAAGTACGATTAAACGAGGGAACATTCATATTTATTTGCTTTCAGCGTCCAATAACCATTTCCACACAGGTACGATCGAAATAGTCAATTCATCCGTTACTATGGATTCTTCTTCATCGTATGTTATGATAATGGCTTTGTCAAGAGGATGTTGCTTGTTCAATGCAATAAGAGCCGACACTTCACGCTTTCTTGTTGCCATATCATAGATACTGTAAGAAACCTGTATTGCCGTATTTTCTTCGGGTATAAAGAAATCCACCTCTATTTTCTTGTTATAAAAAAATAATCTTGGTTCGTCATCCGAAGCATATTGCTTGTAAAGTCTAATTGCACAGATGTTTTCAAGCAGAGATGTTTCAGGGTCGGTAAGGAAGATGCTCAGCAAACCGTTATCTATGAAATAGTGTTTCTTTACGCTCTCTTTCTCTGCAAATTTTGACGCATAGTTATCAATCGTAAAGAGGATACATGCCTCACGAACATACTTTATATAGTCTATCATAGAAGCAGTATTAGTTGACACCCCTGTACTTTTTACCATATTCGCCAACCGGTTGTATGCAGTCGGTTGCTTTACATTTTCTGCCAGACGTTTGACTGCCAAGCGCAAGGCCTGCTCGTTCTTGATCCCGTTGCGCTGTATGACGTCACCCAGAATTATCTTCTCAAACAATCCGTTGAGCCAATGCCGCTTATTTCTATACATCAGCAGTTCCGGAAAACCTCCCCAATGGAAATAATCATTGAAATGCATCTGCACGATATTCTTCTGCTTGCCATGATACCAATTTTTGGAAAGAGTCACTCCTTTTGCCTCAAGGTATTCTGCAAAAGAATACGGAAACACTTTCTCATCAAAGAAGCGGGCACCCAGTGTTGTTGCAATGTCTCGGCTTAACATCTTGGCATTACTACCTGTAATGAATATCATATATTTTCTGTCAGCCATTCTGCGTGCAAAATGTTCCCAACCTGCTATATTCTGAATCTCATCGAAGAGTAGAATCGGTTTCTTGTCATACATCGTCCCGTATGCCTGAAGTATGAGGTCATAAACCTATATTATTTTGCTCATCATACATTTATGACCCTATATTTTCTTTGCAAATATACCACTTTTATTTATTCACAACAAATAAATCTGCCTTGTTTTTGTTTATTGTCAGCAAATAAATCGTTTACTGTAGATTAAAACTGATTACCCGTAATTAGGTGATGCTTTTTTGTCGGATTCAAAAATTATCCGTATCTTGGCGCAACCGACAAACCCTGTGGGGAAGGGGATACGGATGCTAACCCAAAAACTGTCGCTAAACGATACATGATTGCAGAAAAGTTAGTACCTTTGCATTATGAATCGTAGCAGCAATATAAATATGTATGAAGGCCT
>JAZLIY010000099.1:0-3237 GCA_045617645.1 Bacteroidaceae bacterium
AATGCGGATATGATACAGAGATTTATTCGCATGTCTGCAAAGCGCCCACACAGGCTATTAAATACCAACGATTTCAAAGAACTATTATATTATGGCGTCTCGGACGCTGCGTGATTATTCAAAATTTTAACGAACTATTGATACTAACAAACGCTGCATTTTTGTATGGTTAATAAACCGCTCCACCTTACGTTATTACTGATTATCATTGGCAATAATTTGTGGGCTCAACAACGCAACCTGATTATCAACGAGGTTTGTGTGGCTAATACAGATGCCATTCTCGATCCTGCCTATAACTACGGTGGATGGATAGAGCTGTATAATCCTACGAGTAATCAGATTACCCTTGAAGGAATGTTTATTTCTGACGAGCGCAATAATCCAAGGAAATACCAACTTACAAAGGATCATGGATTCGTTGAGCCCAATGGTTATAGTGTTCTTTGGTTTGATCATTTCAGCAAGACACTAGATAGACCAGGCGATACCCATCTTCAGATTCCATACAAACTCGATTCAGATGGTGGAGTCATAATGCTCTGCAATGCAGATGGGAAAATTGTATGCGAGGCATCTTTCCCTTCTTGCGTTCCTCGCTGTTCGTATGCTCGCACGGAAGATGGAATGGACTATTGGGGCATGACAAGTACGCCAACTCCTAAGGCAAGTAATAAGGGATGTTCTTTTGCACAAGAAAGATTAGATCCTCCTACACCTTTTATCGATGGAGGCGTATTTGAAATAGGAAGCATAATAGAATTATCAGTGGACAAGCCAGTTGGTTCCACACTCATATACACTACCGATGGCAGTACGCCAACTCTAACCAACGGCAAGGAATCTGACACGGGAAGATTCACCATCAATAAGACCACCGTTCTACGGTTCGTATGTTACATGGACGGCTTTTTACCAAGTCCTGTTGTTACGCGTTCTTTTATATTCAAGAACCACGATTATTACCTTCCAGTACTATCTGTCGTGACCAATCCCGATCATCTGTTCGATGATTATATAGGTGTGTATTGCAGTGGTAAGAACGGGTTCAGAGGCAATGGGTCAAGTGTGCCTAAAAACTGGAACAATCTTTGGGAACGGCCTGTCAACATGGAGTATATGGTGCCAGAAATTACTGATAATGGCGGTTCTGCATACATCACAAAAGTCAATCAGGAAGTGGATTTTGAGGTTTGTGGAGGTCTTCCACGTACGTTCGGTAAAACCACACTTGATGGCAGGAACTGGGAGATGCGTTCAAGCTTCCGTCTGAAGTGTGACAAGAGGTACGAAGGAAAAAATTTCATCGACTACCCAGTGTTTCGTAACAAGCCATACATCAAGAACAAGACATGGACTATCCGCAACGGCGGTAACGACACGAAAGCACGTATCCGCTGTGCCGCCCAATGCCAGATACCTATTCGTGCAGGCTTCTATATTGACACTCAAGATACTCAGCCATGTCATGTGTTCTTCAACGGAGACTATGTAGGTATGTTCAACATTCGTGAAACAAATAACCGCCACTTTGGGGATAGCAACTACGGAATCAACACAAACGATATGGATCAGTTCGAGATTCATGGACAGCATGACCAGCATATTGGAGATCGCCTTGCGTGGGATGAACTGTTGGAACGGGCAAAGTCTTTGGCCGCATCTCCATCGGAAACCAACTACGAAAAGGTTAGCGAGTTGCTCGACATTGATGAGTTCTGCAACTATACGGCATACGAATTCTACCTTGGAGGCAAGGATTGGCTTACAAACAAGAATAACATCAAGGCTTTTCGCTCGAGAAGTGATGGCGGAAAATTTCATTTTGTACTTTTCGATACCGAAGAATCGTTTTGCTACGATGACTACATCAGTAAAGTGCTAAACAACGATTATGGAGGCGAGGCTGACGACCTGTGGCGATACCTTATGGCGTACCCTATTTTCCGTCAGAATTTCATAGATGCGTATTGCATCGTTGACGGAACACTAATGAATAATGATCGAGTGACTGACATCATCAACGAAATGTACAACGAACGGCAGAAGGCTCTCTCGTTTGAGAAACAATCATGCAGCAGAACGCTTGTCAGCACCATCAATGAAAAGCGCAACAAAATACGCATCAGCCATTTAAAAGAGGCTCTTTCCTTGCCGACAAGCTATCGCGTCACGATTTCTAGCACCCTCGGTTGTGCTCAGATATGCTTGAATGGCAAGCCTATTCCATATGGCGATTTTGATGGTTTCCTCTTTGATTGTATCGGGAAAGGCATTATACTTGTAGCAAAATGCCCCCTCGGTTACACTTTCAATGGATGGAAAATAAACAGTGGCGGCAATAGTCTTATTGCTGGCGACACTTTGTTTGTCAACAAATTGGGCGCACCAGAAAATTACACGATTCAAGCATGTTTTTCTGAAACGTACACTCCTGAAGAACGCATTCCTAATGGTGTTCCTCCTATTCGCATCAACGAGGTGTCGGCTGGTAATGACATCTATATCAACGAATATGGTAAGAAGGCAGATTGGATAGAGCTTTACAATATGACAGATAATGATTTTGATTTGAACGGAGTATATCTTTCGGATAACATTAAGAAGAAAAAAAAGTTCCAAATCGTCTCAAATGGAGTAGATACAACTATTCCTGCACATGGCTACAAAATAGTATGGTGCGATGGCAAGCCCACTTCTTCCCAGCTACATACTTCATTCAAACTGGAAAATGCTGACAGTGCATACGTGTGTATCATGGCAGAAGACGAGTCATGGACAGATAGTATCTGCTACAAAGCTCAACCACGATGGTTTACTTATGGTCGCTACCCGGATGGTGGTTCTTCTTTGGCCATGTTTGAAAGACCAACGATATGCAATACCAACAGCATCTGCACTTCAACGGAAATAACAGTGCCCAAATTCGAGCAGAATATAAATGATGGAATCATTCAGAATATCGGAACTAAGCAGGTTGTTGATATAGAATATTACAATCTCAAAGGGCAGAGAATTTCTAATATAGGAGCAGAGCGGATTGTCATACAACGAGTTGTCTATAGTGATGGCAGCAGCGTGTCCAAGAAAGTGCTTGTAAAGCAATAAAGCAGATCTTTATTCTATTTTATTCGGGGAATGCCTCCAAATAGTCATAAGACAATACTTTAGGGAACGTAAAGACTGGTAGTGATGACAATTTCCCAATATTGTGGTTAAAGATATTTAATAACTGAC
>JAZLIY010000100.1:0-17142 GCA_045617645.1 Bacteroidaceae bacterium
TATGCTACCTCCTGAACGGCGACCAGAGCGATATCCATTGGTACCAGACCATCGGTGGGGATAAACATCCCGTACCTTTCCCCACCAGTCAGCAGGTGTATGCTGCGGGCAAGCTGAACTGCGCGGGTCAGAGTGCCGACGAGAATCCGTTGACCTTCTCTAACACCCAATCATCTACTATCCCCGACCATGATTATGTGGACGGCATCTGCTCTGGTTGCGGCAAGGCGATGGAGAAATTGACACCTGAATCCGTAGTAGGAACAATCGGATACCTCGCTGGCAGGGAGGCTATGGTTGTTGACCTCGGCGGCGATATCGGCAAGGTGGCAATTGCCACGAGAAACGTGGGGGCAACAAGTGCTACTGAGCAGGGCACTCCTTTCAATCTGGCAGAAGCCGACAACCCGACCAAGACGGGCTTGACAGATGGATGGTACATTCCGACGGATGTTGAAATGGATGCTCTGATGGACAAGAACCATTTATCCCTTGCCAATGATGGTGTTGTGAGAGCAGAATGGAATGTTACAGAAACATCAGCATTGTTGATTCCGCTAGTAAGTAGTAATGCTTCCGGCTACGGAGCCAAATATACAAAGGAAGAGAAGAAATCATGGATATGTTATAAGCTTTTTAGTGATGATGGGGGTTCTTCTTTGTCCATTGAATATGCTTATTCTACCGATGATGATCAGGAATCCACTTTCCTCATCCGTCCGTTCCACAAGTTGCCTTCATCAGCGAATAAAATCTACTACACCTCCTCGAATGACAAGACGGTAACACCACGGGGACAATTTGGTGATGCCCAAATCGTGAGCAACGAATATGATAAAGTGAAAGGTATGTACTGCATTACTTTTGACAGAGACATTACGAGCATTGGGACGCAGGCATTCTTTAATTGCTCCAACTTAACTTCAGTAACCATTCCAGGCAGTGTAACGAGTATTGGGAATTACGCATTCCAGAGTTGCTCCGGCTTAGCCTCAGTAACCATTCCAAACGGTGTAACGAGTATTGGGAATTTCGCATTCTCTGATTGCTCCGGCTTAGCCTCAGTAACCATTCCAAGCAGTGTAACGAGCATTGGAAAGAACGCATTCAGGAGTTGCTCCGGCTTAACTTCAGTAACCATTCCTGGCAGTGTAACGAGCATAGGGGATTACGCATTCAACGGTTGCTCCCGCTTAGCCTCAGTAACCATTCCAGGCAGTGTAACGAGCATTGGAAAGTACGCATTCCAGAGTTGCTCCGGCTTAACCTCAGTAACCATTTCAAACGGTGTAACGAGTATTGGGAATTTCGCATTCAACGGTTGCACCAGATTAACTACAGTAACCATTCCAGGCAGTGTAAAGAGCATTGAGAAAGACGCGTTCAGCGGTTGTTCCGGCTTAGCCTCAGTAACCATTCCAGGCAGTGTAACGAGCATGGGGGATTACGCATTCTCTGGCTGCACTGGCTTAACTTCAGTAACCATTTCAAACGGTGTAACGAGTATTGGGGGTTACACATTCAGCGGTTGCACCAGATTAACTACAGTAACCATCCCAAGCAGTGTAACGAGCATTGGAAAGTACGCATTCCAGAGTTGTTCCGGCTTAGCCTCAGTAACCATTCCAGGCAGTGTAACGAGCATGGGGGATTCCGCATTCTCTGGCTGCACTGGCGTAAGTTCAGTAACCATTCCAGGCAGTGTAACGAGCATGGGGGATCACGCATTCAACGGCTGCACTGGCTTAACTTCAGTAACCATTTCAAACGGTGTAAAGAGCATTGGAAAGTACGCATTCCAGAGTTGTTCCGGCTTAGCCTCAGTATCCATTCCAGGCAGTGTTACGAGCATGGGGGATTACGCATTCTCTGGCTGCACTGGCTTAACTTCAGTAACTATTCCAGGCAGTGTAACGAGCATTGGGTATGAAGCGTTCAGCGGTTGCTCCAGTTTAGCCTCAGTAACCATTTCAGACGGTGTAAAGAGCATTGGAAATAAAGCATTCTTCGGTTGCTCTAACTTAACTTCAGTAACTATTCCAGGCAGTGTAACGAGCATTGGGACTGAAGCGTTCAGCGGTTGCTCCAGTTTAGCCTCAGTAATCATTTCAGACGGTGTAACGAGCATTGGGTATAAAGCATTCCTCGGTTGCTCTAACTTAACTTCAGTAACTATTCCAGGCAGTGTAACGAGCTTTGGAAATGAAGCGTTCAGCGGTTGCTCCAGTTTAGACTCAGTAACCATTTCAGACGGTGTAACGAGCATTGGGTATAATGCATTCCTCGGTTGCTTTATTTCTTCCTTTAATGTCAGCGAAAGTCTGGAAGCTGAAAAAAATAATTATTGGGGGGCACAGATATGTGACGAACAAGGGTTGGTGATCAAGGACAATATCGTGATTTATTTTTCAAAAAGAGCAACTTCAGTAACGATTCCAAGCGGTGTAACGGGCATTGGAAATAACGTGTTCAGCGGCAGCTCCAACTTAACCTCAGTAACCATTCCAGACGGCGTAACTTCCATTGGCAGTAATGCATTCGAAGGATGCAGTAGTTTGACTTCCATCACGTTGCCAAGCAGTCTGGAGAGAATGTCGGGCGGAAATCATTTTAAAGATTGTAGCAGTTTAGTCAATGCCAATTTTCTGGGAACGACACCACCGGAATGGGGTACCACTTACCCATTCGGCAGTAGCGGAGTCGAGGTCGGCGGAACGGTACTTTTTGTTCCCGATAACGATGCTGTAAAAAGCTACACGGCTGCCGGTTATACCAATGTGTATTCATCTTCAGCACCAATTGACGAAATCAAAAGCCAAATCTCGGATGAGATAGCAAAAGCCCAGATGGAAGTAACGTTGGCGCAGGAAGTTGCCGCCATCGTTACAGCATGTCTGACCAACATCAACAATGCAACAGACATCGAGGCCATCCTCCAAGAAAGGACGGCAGCCCTATTCGTAATCAGTCTGCAAAAGGCGAAGAATGCCGCCATCGCAACAATCGACACGAAGATGGCCGGCCTGTCAGAAGAGATAAAAACAGGCCTGGCGGAATCCATTGCCGTATGGAAAGAACGCATCAATAGCGCGACAACAATAACAGTCGTCAACAATGAACTCGAACTGGCGAAGGTAAAAATCGATGCCATCGCAGCAATCGATAAGGCACTGGATGATTTTGGTTCTTCTTCATTGACTAAAGAAGACATTGAGAGCATAGAAGAATGTAAGCGCAACATCACCGAAGCAACTGATACAAACATGGTCAATACAGAAAAAGAAAAGGCCATAGCAATCATCTTGCAAAAAACAAGGAATTTGGCTAAAGAGAATTTACGTTCGTGTTATGCCGAAGTTGCGCAATACATCACAGAGTCGGACCTTAAACCATATTTTGACCGGATTGATGCAGCGGAAACCGGAGCTGTAATAGACGGAATCGTCAAAGAAGCCCAAAGCGCATTTTACGCCGTATTGAGCGAAAAACTTAAGGATATTCCTCACATTGTTATTGGTGATAAATGGTATCTGATTGAGCTGACGAGCAGTAGCAATGATCACAAGTATTGCGAAGATAAATTAGGAGTCATATATTTCCCGGATGGAGTAGCCTACCAGTCTGATTACTATTTGAGAAGGATTTATCCGGTAGAATACACCCGTAACTTGCCCGAAGGTGTATGGCAATGCTGGTATGAGCCGTTTGCAGTATTTGTTGACACGGAGAAATTTGATGCTGCCGAGGTGGCTGGAATATTAATCAATGATAATGACGAGACATTAGTAGCATTCAAGAAATTAAAAAACGGAGCCGAGATGAAGGCAAACACCGTCTATGTAATCCGCGCCAAGGAAGGACAAGGGAATTTAACGTTTAATGCGCCCTATTCTCTTTTGGAGTCAACGGAAACGAAACTGACCATCCAGTCGGCCTACGAGAACTATACCCTCACTGGCAACTATTCGCCAGTGGAGCATGGAGAATGGTACACGCTGGACGGAACGGGTAAGTTCAGCAAGATGAGCTCGGGCAGCCTGAAGCCACAGCGTTTCTACCTGACCATTACGCCGAGAAAGGACGCATACTACGGAAAAACAACTAGCAACACCAAGGAATTCATCGACTTCACGGTGCTTGGTGATGATGAGACTACCGGAATAGAGGAAGCCTCTCCTAAATCCTCCCCTACATCGACTGAGCTCAGCACAGGTTCCGGGAAGGGCGTGATATACAACCTCAACGGACAAAAGGTGAACAGCATCCAGAAGGGACAGATTTACATCATGAACGGCAAGAAGTTTATTGCCAAATAAACGAAGGAGGGCAACAGAATGAAAAAGACTTATATTCAGCCGAAGATGAAGGTGGTAGAGCTGCATCCGCATGCCATCATGCTTAACAGCTCACCTGGATGGCCTACAGAAGATACTGCGGGATTCAATGAAGATCCTCAAGACCCCAGCCATTTCTATTAATGTGCAGCACGGCATTGACCGTTGTCAAAAGGAAAAATCAATAGAAACACCTTTATAAGCAGCGCCCGACTGGTGAGGGAACCCATCCCAATACCAGCCGGGTGCTCTGTTTTTAGTTGTTGTCCCGTCCCTACGGCAAAATATCTAACAGACAAAGACTCCCTGGCATTGCGATGTGCCGGGGGGCTTACTTCCGTTCTTTATCTGTTCCCATAACGTTCTTTCCTCCGAAGATGCTGAAACGGTAGATGGCCCGGAGCATGGCATACTGGTAGATGGCGTTTGAGCGGTATTCGCTCTGCATGAAGGCGGAGATGCTGCGGCTGATGTTCGTCTGCTGTCCCAGGATGTCCTTCATCTCTACGCTTAGGGTAAGGGCCTTGCCACGCAGGAAGGAGTGGGAGAGCTGGGCGTTCCACAGGAGCTCGTCGGTGTTCATCTCGTCCTGCGTGTAACCGCGTCGGCTATTCATGTGGATGTCCGTTGAGAGTTTGGTACCCCAGGGCATCGTCCATTCCACATCGGCTCCGTAGTTGTAGTTGTGGGTGTCGGGTGTGGCCTGGGTGTTCACGTTGTTTTTGGCATGCGAGAACTCGTCGCCGGTACTCAGTTCCACGTTTATCCATTTGTTGCGGTAGGAGATGCGTACCTTGCCGTATGTGCTGAGGTCGCGCGTGATGGATTTAATGTCGGTCTGGTCATCCTGACTGACATCGGTATTGTTGTAGAAACCTACGTTGTGTGAGTACCAGGCACCCAGGTCGGAACCTACGTTGAAGGCTTTCTCGTGACCGAAGGCACGGTTGAAACCGAACCCGGCGCCACCGTTCCAGTTGCCGTTGATATTCATGGGCATGGTGGTACGTACACCGGTTACCTTGTCGTATGTGGTCTTGTTGCTGATGCTGTTGCGTGTGGCCCGGAAATGGGTATAGGCATAGATGCTACCCTCGCGCTCCACGTTGTTGGTGTTGAAGTTTCCGTGTATGTTGTGGGTGAAAGAGGGTTTCAGGCCAGGGTTGCCCTTGCTGATGTTCAGGGGGTTGGAATCGTCGGTGATGTCCAGCAGGTTGGTCATGCTGGGTTGGTTGCTGCTTCCCCTGTAACGCAGGAACAGGTTGGTGTGCTTGTTGAAGTTCCACCGTAGTTGCGTGTGAGGCGACAGGTTGAATACGTTCCGGCGTACTTCGGGGTATTCCTTGCCCATATACTTGTAGTTGAGGGTGGTGTGCTGGGGCAGGGCATCCACTCCTACGTTGAAGTTATAGGCTTCCCTGACGCGCTGGAACTGGAGTCCGGCGGTATGGATGTAGTTGCGGTACTCCGAGAACTGGCTGAGGGCTACGGTGTCGCGCATCTGGTATTCGGCCTCCTCCATGAATCGTAGTATGGCATCAATATCGTAGCGGTAGGAGAGGAGTGACTGGGTGAGGTCGCGATAGGCCTGGGAATCGTAAACGAAGGCCCTACGGTCGTTCTTGCTGTAACTGTAGCTGTACTGATAGCTGGCCTGCAGGTAGGTGCGGTCTGCTATGGGCTCGCTGTAACTGAACTGTGCCGAATAGTTGTAGTTGACGGACGGGGTTCGGTAGTAGCGGTTGTTCTGCTGGTTGGTGCCGAGGGTGTTGTAGGTGATGTCGGCAGCAGAAAGCTGTTTGTTGCGTCCCTCGCCGTAACCGCCTGTGAAGCGCAGGGTCAGGTTGCGCCCGTTGTCGCTGATCTTCCTGTTCAGCTGTAATTCCCCGTTTGCATTGGCATTGGTACTGTAACTCTGGCTGCGGCTGTCGTTGGTGTTTACCACGATGTCCATCAGTTGCTCTGCCACCGATCCCGACGGTTGCCGGGTGGGGTCCTTGCTTATCTGACTTATCTCGTCGTTGTAGTCAAGGATGTTGCCAGCTATGGCGTAGGGGTCAGTATCGTAAGAACCGGAATTGCTTTCGGCAAACGTGCGTCCGCGTGTATAGGAAAGGTTGGGGCGGAACAGAATGTTCGTCATGGTGTCCGGTTTCCATTCCACCTTGCCGTTGGCACTGAGGGTGTACTGGCTGGAAAGGTTTCGGGTGATGCTCTCCTCAAAGGCACCACGTTCTGCTACATAGTTCTGCGAGGAGGATTCCTTCATGATGTTACGTCCCTCGTACTGGTAGCGTACGTTGCCCTCTGTATCGAGTTTCTTGGCCGTAGTGTTGAAGTTGGCACCCAGCTCGTTGTTCTTTTTCAGCCCGTCTTTATCCCACCAGCGCCATGCATCCTGTGTGTTCTTGGCGTTTCCAATGAGAGATAGGTTTGCCTTGTCGGTGAAACGGTTTACGATGCCTCGGTTCTCGTAGCGCTCTTTTGTCCCGCCGCCTGCGTTCAGGTTGCCGAACCAACCGTTCTTCATCTCTTTCTTCACTCCCAGATCCAAGACCGTTTCCTCGTTGCCGTCGTCGATACCTGTGACACGTGTCATGTCGCTCTTGCGGTCGTAGGTCTTTATGCTCTCGATCATCTCCGTGGGAATGTTCTTCAGTGCCACTTCCTTGTCGTTCAGGAAGAACTCCTTGCCGTCCACCAAAATTTTATTCACCGTCTTGCCGTTGATGGTAATGTTGCCTTCGGCATCTATCTTGGCTCCGGGGAGCAGCTTGATCAGTGCCTCAAGGGTGGAACCTTCGGGAACGTGATAGGCTGCGGAACTGAAAACGACAGAGTCGCCCTGTACCTGGATTTTCTTGGCATTGGCCACCACTTCCGCCTCCTTCATGGTTACGGCATCGGATACCATAGTGATGAAACCCAGGTCCACTTTCCGTTCCTTGTGAGCTTTCAAATCAGCGTCCACCAGTTTTGTGGTATATCCGATGTAACTTATCTTCAGTACATAATGTGCCTTTTTTAAGTTAGGAAACAGAAAGGCTCCCAATGTGTCCGTTGCCATACCTGTTACATAGGTGCTGTCTGGGAGAGAAAGTACGCGCACCGATGCCCCGATGACGGGTTCATTGACTTCTTTGTCTATAAGAGTACCTCGCAAGCTGACCTTGGTTTGTGCATACAAGGAAAGCCCTACTGTTGCAAGGAATAACAGGAGTACGAAAATACGTTTCACCTTTTTTTCTTTATTCCTTAAATAACTGGAACTCGCGTACACCGAATTCCATAAATCCATTCTGCATGTTCAGCCGCCAGTGGCGTGCCTCGGCAGGCGTGATGGTGCCTGTCCATTCGGCATTGAAATGGTCGGTGCTGGCAGCTGTTTCCCATTTGCCGTCTTTCTGGTATTCCAGGGCGATGTGGCCTACGGGGTGATCGCCGCCGTGCAGGATGCGAAAACGGCTGACACTTTGTGACTGGCGCAGGTCCACTTCCAACGTGGCATCGGTTTCGTAATACAGGCCCACTTTGTCTTTATTATTGACCATATGAGCGTCTAACTGTCCGTATAGGGAAATGGTATCTATTTCCATTTTTTTCCTACCTGATAGCCATTGTGTATAGTCATCGTCATCTACGGCACTGGCGGCACAAAGTAGATAGGCACCTAGGGAACTGGAAGCCTTGACTGGGCATTGGAATGCCAGGGAACCGCTGGTGGAGAACTTGTCTAACGGATCTTCGTCCAATGCGCTGCCTGCCTCAATACGCAGGGCCACGTTGCGTTTTCCGATAAGGGCTTCTGGCAAGGTGAGGGTGATACTGTCGCCATGAATGTCGAATGCTACATCGCTGCCGTCATCGGCCTTTATATTGCTGAAAGATAAATTTCTGCGATAGGGCAGTGTTATGTTCTGTCCCTCCTTGAGCAACAGGTAGGCGGATTTTCTACGGGCCGTGGAGAAATACTGTTCGGCGGGTTTCCACGGTCCTGTATGTGTGCCGTAGAGGATGCCGTCGTGCTGGCGGAACCAGTCACCTATCTTTTCCAAACTTTCAGCGTATGCCTGAGGAATGACGCCCAGTGAGTCGGGACCCACGTTCATCAGGAAGTTTCCGTTTCCGGCAGGAGCACCCATTATTTCCCAGATCATATCATCGACCGGCCGGGGGACGTCACCATAGCGGATTGACCACTGGCGACTGCTGGCGGTGGTGGAGTTCGTTTCCCAGGGCACGTTCTTGCTGTATGCTCCCACGAACTGCTCGGGGGTGGCGTACATGGCAATGTCGGTAACGTAGCCGTGGCATTCTGAGGGCGAAAGGATGCAATGACGGTTGTTTACGATGATTTCCGGCTGCAGGCTACGTACCAGCTCGAAGATCTCGCGGGGCTTGGCAGGGGAAGCGCACCCTTCGCAGTCGAACCAGATGATGTCAATCTTGCCGTAGTTGGAGAGCAATTCGGTGAGTTGCTGCTTCATCTTCTCCACAAAAGCATCGTTGCGACTTTCGGAAGAGCAATCGGGCTCGTGCCAGTCGCGGCAAGAGAAATACCATCCAATCCTCATGCCTCTGCGGTGAGCCGCTTCGGCCAGCTGGGCACAGACATCCTGTCCATAGGGCGATTTGGTGATGCAATGGTCGGTGGTCTTGGTGTCCCATAGGCAGTAGCCGTCGTGGTGCTTGGCGGTGAGGATCATGTACTTCATGCCGGCCTTCTCGGCTACGTCTATCCATTTGTCGGCATCGAAATCCACCGGGTTGAAGCGTAGGGCCAGACTGTCATACCGGGCTGCTCCGTAACCGTTCCTTGACCAACTGATTTCCTGTCCCATCAGGGAGGAAATGCCCCAGTGGATGAACATGCCATAACGGGCTTCTCGCCACCATGCCATGTCTTTCTCGTAGGGATTCTTGAAATCTTCTTTGTTTCCGTTGTTGCAGGAAATCAGGCCAAGCATCAGGATGCCGGCCACCAACATCAAACTCTTTTTCATATTTTGCAATTGTTGTTCTTTTCTTGTGATATGAGGGTCTTTGGCTTTATTATTGTGCGAAATAACAAAATAAATATGACATACACACATAAATTATGTTTATTTTTGAAGCAAGTAGCCTTTTAGAACCATTCTTTCGACTATTTTTACTAATTTCGCGTCTGAATTTATCATAAGAAATGAAGATAAGGCGTTTATTGCAATTCAATTCCGACCAGTTCAAGCAGCTTGAAGCCCTGATGCATGTGCTGTCGCCTCGATGTGTACTGACGGAAGAAATACTGACTATGGCTTTGCGATTTTCCCAAGTCTATGTGGCTGAAGAAGGGAATCATATCATCGGCATGGCAACCTTATGTGTCGTATGTACGCCCACTGGACGAAAAGCAGGCATAGAAGATGTGGTGGTACTTCCGGAATTTCAGGGAAAAGGAATAGGAGAGGCACTTGTCGGTCGGCTCATTGAAGAAGCCGGAAAGAATGCTCCCATTCAGATACAACTGACGTCCAAACCGATTCGTGTGGCAGCCAATGCCCTGTATTTGAAATTGGGCTTTGTGCGCAAGGAAACCAATGTCTATACGATGCAGTTGTAAAACAGGTATTTGTTTTGTCCGGTACAAAGATATGCAAAAACACGACAAAACAGAAAAAATTGAGTTATGCAGTATGCATTATGAATATTATTTTGTACCTTTGAACCCGAAATTTGAAAACTAAAACATAATCCTAAATAATTAAAGAAATGAAAAAGTATTTTTATCTGCTGATGGCTTGCTGCTTGCCAGCTATCACATTGGTATCTTGTGGTGACGATGATGATGAACCCACATCGTCTTATGTACGTGGTATTTACGAAATGGATGGTAAGACGGTTCAGGGTAATCTTGACCCATCTCCTTTCTATACATGGTTGGCAAGCCAGGTTGAAGAATTAAATAAGGTTTATGGTGATACAAAAGCCGTAAATATGAAAAGTGATGAGTTGGCCTGTGCAAAGTTCGATGATGCCGATAAGGCTCTGAAAGATTTGAAGGATCAGTTCGACAATAAACTGGCTACATGTGATTTCGGTCCCAATTCATTCTCTGTACAGTACCAGTATCGTGTGATTAAATCTGCCAATCCAGAAGCTGTTGTTATCAAGAAAACCGATGCGTATGATTTCACATACAAGTACGAGGGAAATACTCGAAGAATTACCGAAAAGCAGGAACTTATGGCAAGTAAGGTGCTGGAATTTTCCAGAACTTATGATGGTTACATAAAAATCGGCTTGGAAACGATTTTTGACAATGACATGACGTATGAACTGTTGAGTGAGGACGTAAAGGCTGTAAAGGGTGATACATACGAATACAATAATGATAATCTGTTTGGTAATCCTCAAATTGAAACGTTTGATGGTTCTGAAGAATATTCACATGTTCTCTCTGTACAGTTCGAACTTACACAAGACAAAAAAGATGCCCTTTTGGGAGAATGGTATTTGCTGGTTCCTGTTAAGGTATCAAACAGCAGGGGTGAGAGCATGTCATTCGACGTTCAGATTCCCGTCAGCATCCTGTAATTTTTGGAATTACGATATAATAATATATAAGGTATAGAATGTGCTGAAAGCCTTTCAAGCTTTCAGCACATTCTTTTTGATGGCATAGTATGCGGCTAACGACAAAGATAATGCGAAATCGAAATTTTTCTTACTCGCAATATGAATTTTCAATCGTTAAATAATGTAATAAAATGCTCTTTGTCCTTTCTTTTCTAAATAATATAACGTAACTTTGGAGCGTTTTTTTTTGGAAATAATTTTTGATAAGGATGAATAAATGTGTTTTTGGAGCATTGGCTTTCATGGTTTGCCTGTGTTCCTGTCAGGAGAAAAAGCAAGAGAAGGCAGCTCCGGTGTACAAGACGATGAAGGTGGCTTTGTCTTCGCATGATTTGGAAAGTGAGTACTCTGCAACGATGACGGGTCAGGAAATCGTAGAGATTAGGCCGCAGGTGCAGGGATTGATAACGAAGATATGTATCCGTGAGGGACAGAAAGTTCAACGCGGACAGGTGCTGTTCCAGATAGACCCCGTACCGTATCAAGCTGAATTGGACAATGCCATGGCAAGCGTTGAGGCGGCCGAAGCTAAGTTGGCAAGTGCAGAATTGACAGCACAAAGCCGACAAGACCTCTTCGAGAAACAGGTGGTTTCGGAATACGACCGCAGCACGGCACAGAACGAACTGGCAGCCGCACGTGCCCAGTTGGCACAGGCCAGAGCTCAGGAACGCAGTGCCCGCAACAGCCTAAGCTACACTCAAGTGAAAAGTCCCGTTGATGGCGTAGCCGGCATGATTCCCTATCACGTAGGTGCCTTGGTAAGCAGCAGCATCAGCGATCCGTTGGTTACGGTAAGCGACGACAAGGATATGTATGTCTATTTCAGCATCAGCGAACGCGAATGTACTGATCTGATGATGCAGTATGGCTCTATGGATGCCTTTACCCAGCAGATGCCCGCTGTAAAGTTGCGTATGAGCAATGGTCAGGAATACAATCAGACTGGTAGGGTAGATGCCGTCAGCGGTATCGTAGAGGGAGGCACAGGAGCCGTGAAACTGCGTGCCACATTCCCCAATCCCGACCGGCTGCTTCGTAACGGCGGTTCTGCTACCGTGGTGCTGAGTATGCATCGCGATGGCATCATTGTCATACCACAGACAGCTACTTACGAACTTCAGAACCGTGTTTTTGCCTACAAGGTCATCGACGGCATCGCAAAGTCTGCCCCTGTGGAAGTGTTCCGTTTGAACAACGGTACCGACTACGTGGTGGAAAGCGGTCTGGAAGTGGGAGACGAGATCATAGCCGAAGGTGCCGGACTGTTACGCGAGGGAGAGAAGATAGAAAAGGTCAAGGAGAATTAGCCGAGCGAAAAGAGTAAGCCATGAGCATTAAGAATTTTATAGACCGTCCCATTCTGGCCTGTGTCATCAGCGTCTTCATCCTTATCTTAGGTACCATAGGTCTGCTGCAGTTGCCTGTCGAGCAGTTCCCCGAAATAGCACCGCCTACCGTACGTGTCAATGCCAACTATACGGGTGCCAATGCGGAAACGGTGATGAAGAGTGTCATCGTTCCCCTGGAGGAGAGTCTGAATGGTGTAGAGAATATGATGTATATGACCAGTACGGCCACCAATTCCGGTAGTGGCAGTATCAGCATTTTTTTCAAGCAGGGAACAGATGCCGATATGGCTATGGTCAACGTGCAGAACCGTGTGGCCAGTGCACAGGGATTGCTGCCGGCCGATGTTACCAAGAGCGGTGTTACCGTGCGCAAGCGTCAGACATCCAACATTAAGAGCCTCTCCCTGTATAGTCCCGGTGATGTGTACGATACAGACTTCCTGACGAACTACATGAAGATTAATATCGAGCCTCAGCTTTCGCGTATTGCCGGAGTGGGTGAAGTGAACATTTGGGGTGCCAGTTACTCCATGCGTATCTGGCTCGATCCTGAGAAGATGGCATCCTATGGCTTAGTACCCTCCGACATCGATGCCGTCCTCGACGAACAGAACGTAGAGAGCCCAACCGGTACGCTGGGAGCCGACTCCAAGAACACGTTCCAGTACGTCTTGAAATACCGAGGACGCTATGAGGAAGAGAAGGACTACGAAAACATGGTTATCCAATCCCGTCCAGATGGTTCCGTCCTCCGATTGAAAGATGTCGCCCGCGTGGAACTGGGTATCCAGAGCTATACGCAGGTCAATAGTACGAATGGTCACCCCGGTGCCAACTGTATGATTGCCCAGACCCCTGGCTCCAATGCCAACGAGATTATCGAGCGCATTGACAAGGAAGTGGAAGAGATGAAGAAAGACCTGCCCGTGGGTATGGAACTGGTGGATGTGATGAGTACCAAGGACTTCCTGGACGCCAGTATCCATAATGTGATAAAGACGTTGATCGAGGCCATATTCCTTGTTATCTTCGTCGTTTATATCTTCTTGCAGAACCCCCGCAGTACCCTCATTCCCTTGATTGCTATTATCGTCAGTCTGGTCGGAACCTTTGCGGTGCTCTATGCCATTGGGTTCAGCTTGAACCTGTTAACTCTCTTTGCCCTCGTGTTGGTCATTGGTACGGTGGTGGATGATGCCATCGTGGTGGTGGAGGCTGTGCAGGCGAAGTTCGACGAGGGGTACAAATCTCCCTATATGGCAACCATCGATGCGATGAATGGACTGACGTCCGCTTTGATTACTACTACCGTGGTCTTCATGAGCGTGTTTATTCCCGTCTGCTTTGTCGGTGGCACCACGGGTGTCTTCTATACTCAGTTCGGTCTGACCATGGCGGTGGCCGTAGCCATTTCTTTGCTCAATGCTATGACTCTCAGTCCAGCCCTTTGCGCCTTGATTCTCCGTCCACACAAGGAGGATAACAAGGATTTCTCCTCGCGCTTCCATGTTGCGTTCGACACAGCGTTCCACCGTATGGTCACGAAGTATCAACGTAGTGTCCTTGTCGTATTCCATCATCGTTGGATTTCCGGTATATCCGTTGTAGTGGCCATTGTAGCCCTAATCCTGCTGATGAAGAACACCAAGACGGGTTTGGTGCCCAACGAAGACATGGGACAGATTAACGTAAACGTACAGTGTGCTCCTGGTACCAACTTGCAGGAAACGGGCAAGATCGTAGATGTGGTGGAGCAGCGCATCAAGGATATTCCTCAGATTAGGCTCTACAATACCACCGTTGGCCGTGGTGCTACTTTCGACCAAAGTGCAAGTAGCGGTTCTTTCACTATCCGATTGAAGAATTGGAGCGAGCGTAAGCAGAAAGGTGATGACATTAATTCCGTCATCGAGGAAATCTACCGTCGTACCAGCGATATTACCCAGGCCCAGATTCGTGTCAATACCCGTCCTATGATATCCGGCTACGGTGTCAGCAGTGGTTTCGAGGTCAATGTTCAGGACCGTAAGGGTGGCAGTATCGAGGACCTGATGAAATATACCAATCTGTTCATCGACTCGCTGAACCAACGTCCCGAGATATCACGTGCCTATACCACTTTTGCCACCAAGTACCCCCAGTATCGTGTCGAGGTCGATGCTGCCCGTTGCAAGCGTGACGGTGTGTCGCCCAGCGATGTGCTCAGTGCCCTGTCCGGTTATGTCGGCGGTAAGTACAGTAGCAACTTGAATCGCTTTACCAAGTTGTATCGTGTCATGATACAGGCCTCTCCCGAGTATCGTCTGGATAAGGATGCCTTGCAGAACATGTTCGTTCGCAACGGTAATGGCGGAATGTCACCCATTACCCAGTACCTCACCCTTACCCGTGTCTATGGTAGTGAGAGTCTGAGCCGTTTCAACCTGTTCAGCAGTATTACCATGTACGGACAGGCAGCCGATGGATACAGTAGTGGCCAGGCTTTGGAAGCCATACGCCAGACGGCAGACCAAGTGCTTCCCGAAGGCTATGGTTTCGAGTTCGGAGGTATGTCGCGCGAGGAAGCTTCCGTTGGAAATATGACCACCTTGGTCTTCATTATCTGTGTCGTCTTCATCTATCTTATTCTTTGCGCCCTCTATGAGAGTTTGCTTATTCCCCTTGCCGTCATCTTCAGTGTTCCGTTCGGTTTGGCTGGTAGCTTCCTCTTTGCCCAGATGTGGGGGCTGGAGAACAATATTTACATGCAGACGGGACTTATCATGCTTATCGGCTTGCTGTCCAAGACTGCCATTCTTCTCACCGAATATGCCAGTACGCGTCGTCGCCAAGGCATGACTATCGCCATGGCCGCCATGAGTGCTGCCAAGGTTCGTCTGCGTCCCATCCTGATGACCTCACTCACTATGATTTTCGGTATGATACCCCTCGTTTTTGCCCAGGGAGTCGGAGCCAATGGTAATATTTCCCTTGGTGTGGGTTGCGTCGGCGGTATGACGGTGGGCACCATCGCCCTGTTGTTCGTTGTCCCCGTCCTGTTTATCGCCATGCAGAGCGTCCAGGAATATCTGGTTCGCCGACTCAATATTACTCACTATAAAAAAGAATTACGCGAAGAATGAAACATCGGTTGTTGCGTTGTATTTATGTAATGGTCTTCGGCTTTCTGTCTTTTGCGACAGTTGCTCAGACACAGAATCAGGAATGGTCCGTTGATATCAACAACCGTTGGCATACCCACGAAGGATGGGGCGTCAGCCTGTGTTGGTGGGCCAATATGTGTGGCCGGTGGGATGACAAGAATGTCGAGGAATTGGTGGATTGGCTTGTTTCTCCGAAGGGGTTGAACTACAACATCTTTCGTTATAACATCGGTGGAGGAGAAGATCCCGAAAACCGTCATTGTACGCCCCATCACATGGTACACGGTAAGGGTGTACGTGCCGAGATGGAGGGATTCCAGGATGAACTGGGCGGTGAATACCATTGGGAGCGTGATGAGGCCCAGCGCCGTATTATGCTTATGATAAAGAAGAAACGCCCCGACGCTATCTTCGAGGCCTTCTCCAACAGCGCCCCTTGGTGGATGACTTTCAGTGGTTGTGTCGGAGGTAACACCATAGCTACGGTGGATAACCTCAATCCCGTATATTATAAGGCCTTTGCTCAATATCTTGTGGATGTATGTAAGCATTACAAGGAGGCTTACGGCATCGAGTTCCGTACGTTGGAACCCTTCAACGAACCCGTTACGGACTATTGGTATGCTAATGGTAGTCAGGAAGGTTGCCATTTCGGAGCACGTGCCCAGACGGAATTTGTGAAAGTCCTATATCCAATCTTAAAGGAAAGTGGTCTGAAGACGGTCATCTCTGCCAGCGATGAAACAAATGTCGAAACTTCTATAAATAGCCTTAAAACCTATCTGGATGAAGGTATTTTGCAGTTCATAGGACAATGGAATACACACACCTATGGTGGTAGCATTGAAGCGAAAAAGGAACTTCAGCGTCTTACGTCCAAGTTTGGCGTACGCTTTTGGCAGAGCGAGACCGGCGACGGAGGCCATGGCATTCACGGTAACCTCAGAATGGCTCAGCGCCTGATTGACGATGTTCGCTACCTGAAACCCTCAGCTTGGGTGGATTGGCAGTATGTCGAGGAGAACGGAGATCAGTGGTCGCTTGTCACAACCGATTCCCAGTGGCATCAATATACCCGTCATCATAATTTCTATGTACGCAAACAGTTCAGCCGTTTCATTCCTGCGGGCTATACATTTGTGGAGTGTAGTTCCAAACAGGCTTTGGCTGCCGTGTCGCCCAACGGCAAACGCTTGGTTCTCGTTGTCCTGAATACTTCCAACGAAATGGTGGACCATAGTGTGGAATTGCCACATGTTGAGAAGGCTACCTGTTATCGTACATCCGAATACGAGAATACGTTGCAAACGGAAGAGTTCACTCTTTCCGGCAAACAACTGCAATTTCAGCTGCCACCTCTAAGTATTGCGACGTTCGTTTGTAAACTGTAGCAAAAGGATTTTCTTCCTTCTCCTCGCGCTCCACATCCCCCTCTTTCAATTCCGGTGTAGGAGTAAACCGCCCGAAGTTATCAATCTAGAAAGAAAATACAAGGTTCTCTCAGGAAATAATTCTTTGATAGACCGGGAATAGTATAATCGCCAGTGGCGTTTGTATAATTTCATGTGGTGATAAGTTCCCGAACTCAAATTATAGTTCAGAATCTTCCTCGCCAGGATAGTCTCTCCACTTCAAGTCGGAAGTATATAAGGCAGCAATCTTGACCAATCTGTCGAACAGATCATATTGAGGATCCGT
>JAZLIY010000101.1:0-17204 GCA_045617645.1 Bacteroidaceae bacterium
CTTTCACGCACACGGCACCCTTCTCCCGCGAGGTTATGCGGAGCGTGTCGCCGGTGTTGAGACCCACGAAGCGCGTCTGCCCATGGTAGATGTAGTCCTTGCCCTGGCCGAGGTCGAAATAGACGATGCTGACGGAATACACCTTCTTCACCTCTGCGTAGGAACGGCCGAGCCTCATGTGCTCCGAGATGGTCTTCGCCACGCCGTAGAGGATGCGCTGCAGGTAGTGCAGCTCACGTGTCTGCTGTATCTCCACGATGATTATCTCGCCTGCGGCATTCCGGGCCTTGACATCGACGCGGTTGAACTTGTCGTCCACGGCTGACTGGTTGCCCTCGCCCTCCAGTATCTCCTCTATCTTCACTTCCTCGCCCGTCAGGACCGAGATCAGTCCTTCCAGCACGTCGAAATTAGCCTTGTCGCGGAGCATGTACTTCGCTGCCCAGTCAAAACGGATATAGGTATTCTTTTCCATAGCTGTTTCCTCCTCTGTTAATCCTTGTCCGCAACAAAGATACGGTTTTTTCCCGGACAAGCAAAGGAAAAGGACGAAAATTTTACATCCTGAAGAATCGACACTTGTGAGTCATCCCAACGGAAGTCAGTCCACTTATTCCAAATTCTCGTGTCTGCGAACATAGAATAGGAGCCATATATAGCAACGAGAAACTTAATGCAGTGGCATGTAAAATTTGCCGTGGTATGGCAAAATGCTGCTGGTGATGAAAAGAAAAATGGACTTTCTTTCAGTCGCTTCGCTTTATAAAAGCGTCATTTATGCAAAATGTCGAGCGGTGCATTATGATATATGCATTAAAATGTGTATCTTTGCCCTCGAAAAGAAAGAAAACATGAAGAAGGTATTATACTCAACACTCATCGTCTTGCTCGGTTGCATGTTTGTCTCATCGTGCGACGATGACGAAACGTATGCCGAACAGAAAGAAAAGGAGAACAAGGCCCTGTCATCGTTCCTGAAACGTGACGTGTATATCACGGGCGTTGATGGCGATACGATTTGTCATGTGGGGAAAATAAACCCTATTTACGAAGCCCAGTTCAACGCCCAGGATTCGACCACCAATCTGGAGAAGAACGAATATGTGCTTTTCAAAAACACGGGTGTCTATATGCAGATCGTGCGAAAGGGTGAGGGACAGCGTATAAAGAACGGTGAGTCGAAGCGCATTCTGTGTCGCTTCATCGAATACAACATCTTGGGCGACAGCTTGCAGCTGAGAGATGATGTGACGTATTGGGCCACGAGTCCTGAAATCCTGAATGTGACCAATAATTCCGGTACGATTACGGCCAGTTTCGATATAGAGGCCGGTGGAGCAATGTACTTGACTTACAAGAGCACGAGTGTGCCAAGCGGATGGATTGTCCCCTTGAAATATATCAACCTGGGACGCTATACTTCGGACGAGAGCATTGCCAAGGTGCGACTGATTGTGCCCCATTCTCAGGGTACGCAGAATGCCACGACCAGCGTCTATCCCACCTTTTATGAAATCCTGTATCAGGATATGAGAAACTGATGGATGTGACGGGAGGCATTTACATACACGTCCCCTTTTGCCGAACAAGGTGTATCTATTGCGACTTCTATTCTACGACTAACAGCGAGGAATGGAGGTCGCTCTACGTTGATGCCCTCATACGCGAGCTGACAAACAGGTGCGCGGAGGTTTCTTTCTCGCGCGTACATAGTATATATATAGGGGGCGGAACCCCCAGTTTGTTGGAGCCGCAACATCTTCTGCACATTTTCCGTTCCTTGAGCTCTTTCTTCTCCTTCGCCGAAGATGCGGAGATAACCTTGGAGGTTAATCCCGATGATGTGACGGACGATTGGCTTCTTGCCTTGCGCGAAACTCCTGTCAACCGCATCAGTATCGGGGTGCAAAGTCTGGATGATGCTTTGTTGCGTACCATCCGTCGTCGTCATACGGCCAGGCAGGCATTGGATGCTGTGGATGCTTTTCGTGACAACGGATACCAGAATATCAGTGTTGACCTAATCTACGGCTTGCCTGGACAGACGTTGACTTCATGGCAACAGGATGTGCGACGGGTCCTTGACTTGCAGATTCCCCACCTGAGCGCGTACGCCTTGCAGGTGGAGGAAGGTACGCGTCTGAAAAAGATGATTGAGCGGAACGAACTTTCGGAGGCGGACGAGGAACTGAGTCTGGAAATGTATGAACTGCTTTTGGATGAAACGGCCGGTGCGGGAATGGCGCATTACGAGATTTCCAATTTCTGCATCCCGGGATTTCATTCTCGGCACAACCTGGGCTATTGGCATCAGCTTCCTTATCTGGGATTAGGTCCGGGGGCACATTCCTATGACGGAAGGACTCATCGTAGGTGGAACTTGCCAGGTATTCGGAATTATGTGGAGTCGGTAGGGGATGTTCCGCATGGGGGAGAAGAATTGAATGAAAACGAACTGTACGATGAACTCATAATGACACGTCTTCGTACACGGGAAGGCCTCCCCTTGAACCTGCTTAATGCGTCTCAACGTGAATATTGTTTGAAAATGGCCAGCGTACATCTGCAAAATGGCAGATTGACGCAAAAAAACGACCATTTGTGCCTGACAAGGCACGGAATATTCGTCTCAGATGACATCATGAGCGACCTAATGCGCTGAAAAAACTTTTTTATATGGTTTTTATGTTGTAAAACATATCTACTCGGCATTGTCATCTCGTGATTTTTTGGTAACTTTAAGGCCGAAATATTGTAAAAATCACATAAAAACAACCATTACGAGATGAAAATCTATCAAGCTAATGAGATTAAGAACATTGCCCTCTTGGGTAATGATGGGGCCGGTAAGACCACTTTGACGGAGGCCCTCTTGTATGAAGCCGGTATTATCAAACGCCGTGGTCGCGTCAGTCAGCATAACACCGTCAGTGACTATTTCCCCGTAGAGCAGGAATATGGATATTCTGTATTCTCTACAGTCTTCCATGTAGAATGGAACGGAAAGAAACTGAATATTATCGATTGCCCGGGTAGTGATGACTTTGTGGGTTCAGCCCTTACGGCCCTGAATGTTACAGATACAGCCATCCTTTTGCTTAATGGCCAGTGTGGAATAGAAGTCGGCACCCAGAACCATTTCCGTTATACAGAGAAATTGGGTAAACCAGTCATCTTTCTGGTCAATCAGCTGGATGATGAAAAGTGCGACTATGATGCCATCCTGGAGCAGTTGAGAGGTGCTTATGGCAGTAAGGTCGTTCCTATTCAATATCCTTTGCAGACAGGACCTAATTTCAATTCTTTGATTGACGTTCTTCTGATGAAGAAGTATAGTTGGGGACCTGAGGGCGGAGCACCTACCATAGAACCGATTCCTGCCGACCAGATGGATAAGGCACAGGAGTTGCACAAGGCTCTGGTGGAGGCTGCGGCTGAACATGACGAGAGTCTGATGGAAAAATTCTTTGAAAGTGAAGAGCTGACAGAAGACGAGATGCGTGAAGGTATCCGAAAGGGATTGGCCGCTCGTGGTATGTTCCCCGTATTCTGCGTTTGTGCAGGCAAGGACATGGGTGTTCGTCGTCTGATGGAGTTCCTGGGTAATGTGGTTCCATTCGTGGACGATATGCCCAAGGTGGTTAATGCCAACGGTAAGGAAGTGCCTCTGGACCCCAATGCTCCTACCAGTCTGTTCTTCTTCAAGACGGCCGTTGAACCGCATATCGGTGAAGTGCAGTATTTCAAGGTTATGAGTGGAAAGGTGCATGAAGGCGATGATCTGACAAATGCCGAACGCGGAAGCAAGGAACGTGTTGCTCAGATTTTTGCATGTGCTGGTCAGAATCGTATAAAGGTAGAGGAGCTCGTTGCCGGAGATATCGGTTGTACCGTGAAGCTGAAGGACGTAAAGACCGGTAATACCTTGAATGCCAAGGATAGTGACAATAGTTTTAATTTCATTAAGTTCCCGCCAACGAAGTATAGCCGTGCCATTCGTGCCGTTAACGAAGCCGATACGGAAAAGATGATGAACGCATTGCAGAAGATGCGCGAAGAGGATCCTACATGGAAGATTGAGCAGAGCAAGGAACTGAGGCAGATTCTGGTTCATGGTCAAGGCGAATTCCATCTGCGTACCTTGAAGTGGAGAATGGAGAACAACGAGAAAATCCAGATCGCATTTGATGAGCCGAAAGTTCCCTATCGTGAAACCATAACAAAGGCGGCACGTGCCGATTATCGTCATAAGAAGCAGAGTGGTGGTGCCGGCCAGTTTGGTGAGGTGCATCTGATCGTAGAACCCTATTACGAAGGTATGCCGGATCCCGAAGTCTATCGTTTCGGCGGTCAGGAATATCGTATTAATGTAAAGAGCAGTGAGACCGTTGATTTGGAATGGGGTGGCAAGCTCGTCTTTATCAATAGTGTCGTAGGTGGTGCCATTGATGCACGCTTTATGCCCGCTATCCTGAAGGGTATTATGCAACGTATGGAGCAAGGACCTTTGACTGGTTGCTATGCTCGTGATGTCCGGGTTATTGTTTATGATGGAAAGATGCATCCCGTAGATAGCAATGAATTGTCCTTTATGCTTGCAGGACGTCAGGCATTTGCTCAGGCCTTCAAGGAGGCTGGCCCAAAGATCCTGGAACCAATCTACGATGTTGAAGTCCTGGTTCCCAGTGACAAGATGGGTGATGTGATGAGTGATCTTCAGGGACGTAGAGCCATGATTATGGGCATGTCCAGCGAAAGTGGTTATGAAAAACTCACAGCCAAGGCTCCTTTAAAGGAAATGAGCAGTTACAGCACATCGTTAAGCAGCCTGACTGGTGGACGTGCAAGTTTTGTCATGACATTCGCAAGCTATGAACTTGTTCCTACGGATGTTCAGACGAAACTCGTAGCAGAATACCAGGCTTCTCAGGCAGAATAAACAGCGATTGTATATACATTTTGCTTTGCAAGGGGGAATTCCAAACAGAATTGGATTTCCCTCTTGTTTTTTTGTAGTTGTTTGCATAAAAATGTACGTTAATTGCTAAAATCACATCGTCGAAGGCTTAATATAGTTAAAAATGTTAAATTTTCGCATCTTGTAACTTCGTAATCCTTGCTGGATGTTACAATATCAATTAACTTTGCTGGCATGAAACGAATTTATATTTGGGTCATAAGTATTGTCATGGGTGCGTGTTTCCTTGTATTGCTTTATCTGCAAGCGGGATATGCGCAGGCTATGGTTCGGATGCGTAAGGAGCAGTTTGATGAAAGTGTGACGCGTAGTTTGGATCAAGCAAGTCACGAACTGGAACGAAATGAAACATTCCGGTATCTGGAGAGTGTCGTAGATGAACACGAAGCGATGCTGATTGCGCAGCAAAGCGAGGCATTCTTTTCTGACAGCACCCAGACGGATTTGGATGTTTTGATCGATAGTACATTGGCTGCAACGGGATTTCGGTTTCGCCATGTGGAAAAGGGCGCAAATTCCTTCCAATCGAATTTTTTCATATCAAGATACAATCCCTGGATAGGTGCTTCTACCCGTTTCCAACAACGCGTGCAGAAGGCATACATATATGAAAGAAAAATTTTGGACGAGGTTATTTACCGGGTTTTGTACAATGCCAGCGAAATGAATTTCCAGGAACGTCTGAATCCAGAAATGTTGGATTATTGTCTGCGGAATGCGTTGGAGCGTAATGGCGTTAACATACCGTTTCATTTCGTCGTTTATTCCAGCAGGGGACAGGAAGTGTTCCGTTGCCCTGATTTTGATGAAAAAGGCATGAAATACAGCTATACTCATCCACTGTTTCGCAATGACCCGACTGGCAGCATGGGCTCTGTATGTATTCATTTTCCCACGATGGATGAATATATCATGGGTGTCGTGAGTATGGTAAAGCCTGCTATGATATTTACGCTGATATTATTCGCAACCTTTATTGTGACGGTCTATTTGGTTGTCCGTCAGAAGAAGATTACGGAAATGAAAAATGATTTCATCAACAACATGACCCATGAGTTCAAGACTCCTATCTCCACTATTTCCATAGCGGCACAGATGTTGTCGGATGAAACGGTACATAAAAGTGATGAAACTTATACCCGATTGGGAAGTGTGATAAATGCGGAAACCAGACGCTTGCGTTTCCAGGTGGAGAAGGTCTTGCAGATGAGCTTGTTTGACCATAATAATATTTCTTTGAAGTTAAGGGAACTGGATGCGAATGATCTGATTGATAATGTCGTTCAGACGTTTAGCCTAAAAGTTACTCAAAGCGGAGGTACGATAGACACTAAACTGGAGGCTGAAAACCCCTATGTAAATGTAGACGAAATGCATTTTACCAACATTATCTTTAATCTTATGGATAATGCCGTTAAATATAAGAGGGATGATGTGGCACTTCATTTGGAAGTGGCTACATGGAATCAGGGAAATCAGCTATGTCTTAGTATTCAGGACAATGGAATCGGTATTCAAAAGGAGAATCTAAAACGTATTTTCGAAAAATTCTATCGTGTACATACAGGAAACCAACACAATGTTAAGGGCTTCGGATTGGGATTAGCTTATGTGAAAACAATGGTTGAGTTGCATCACGGTACGATAAAGGCTACCAGCGAAATTGGACAAGGAACGAAATTTATTTTAACATTACCGACTATAAACAATTAAAAAACAACACTATGGAACAGAAATTACATATCCTGCTGTGTGAGGACGAAGAAAGTCTTGGCATGTTGGTGAGAGAGTATTTGCAAGCAAAAGGCTATGATGCAGAGTTGTTCTTGGATGGGGAAGCCGGTTATAGGGCATTCATGCATAATAATTATGATATGTGCTTGCTGGATGTGATGATGCCTAAAATGGATGGTTTTGCATTGGCGCATGAAATCAGAATGCAGAATGCAGAGATTCCTATTAT
This sequence comes from Bacteroidaceae bacterium, assembly GCA_045617645.1. GTDB lineage: Bacteria > Bacteroidota > Bacteroidia > Bacteroidales > Bacteroidaceae > Physcousia. Next base: position 6,942 of record JAZLIY010000101.1, read on the forward strand.
CTTTTTAACGGCGAAGAACCTGAAAGAAGATATTCTGGAAGGATTCAAATTGGGTGCTGACGATTATTTGACAAAACCGTTTTCCATGGATGAACTCGTGTATCGCATGGAGGCAATCCTGAGGCGAGTAAAGGGAACTACTCAACGTAATGTCGTTCGCTATCAATTGGGACGGTTCACGTTTGATGTTCAACGTCAGATTTTAGCAATTGATGATAAACAAGTTAAATTGACAACGAAAGAAAGTGAATTGTTGACGTTGTTGTGCTCACATGCAAATGAAGTACTTGAACGTGAATTGGCCTTGAAATCAATCTGGATAGACGATAATTACTTCAATGCCAGAAGTATGGATGTTTATATAACGAAACTCAGAAAACATTTGCGTGAAGATCCCAACGTGGAAATAAATAATGTGCACGGAAAGGGGTATCGTCTGATTGCACCGAATATTATCGGATCGTATGATGATTGATTCTACGATATGTATATAAGCAGGACGGCGGGACATTTTTGCCCCGCCGTCCTGCTTATCGATAGGATATAAAGTATCAGTTTCTTTTTGTGACGTAGATGTGCGTAAGCAAACCTGCAATGATAATAATCAGTGCACTGACGTTGTACCAGTTGTAATCTTTGAAATCTACAAAGTAACTGATGATAAGCAATAAGGCGCCTAATACAATAAGGCAAACTCCAAGATTCTTTTTCATTTTATGCTCAAATTTTATTCTGTTTTTATCATTTTAGGTACAAAATAACGGATTTCTTGTGAAAAACAGAAACTTTTTGTGCAAAAAAAGCGTTTAAGTCTATATTTTTCTTCCTTTTTGTGTGGTTTTACTTGGCTGGAATGGTAAAAATTGCTAACTTTGCAGCGCATTTTGCAAAATAAAACATTATTAATTAATTTAACGTATTATGAATCAATACGAAACCGTTTTCATTTTAACTCCCGTTTTGTCTGACGATCAGATGAAGGAAGCGGTAAACAAGTTCAAGGGTCTCCTTACCAACAATGGTGCTGAGATTATCAATGAAGAGAACTGGGGCTTGAAGAAGCTTGCTTATCCCATTCAGAAGAAGACTACGGGTTTTTATGTGCTGATTGAATTCAAGTCTGCACCAGAGATGTTGGCAACACTGGAAACAGAGTATCGCCGCGACGAGAAAGTTTTGCGTTATTTGACTGTAAAGATGGAAAAGTATGCAGCTGAATACGCAGAAAAGAGAAGAAACAACAAACCGAATAAGGAGGCATAAGTTATGGCACAGCAAACATCTGAAATCCGCTACTTGACCGCTCCTGCAATTGATGTCAAGAAAAAGAAATATTGTCGTTTCAAGAAGAGTGGCATTAAGTATATTGACTATAAGGATCCTGAATTCCTGAAGAAATTCCTGAACGAGCAGGGGAAAATTCTTCCTCGTCGCATTACCGGTACTTCTCTGAAGTATCAGCGTCGTGTGGCTCAGGCTGTTAAGCGTGCTCGTCATCTGGCCTTGCTGCCTTTCGTAACAGACTTGATGAAGTAAAATTAGGAGGAAAAGATATGGAAATTATACTGAAAGAAGACGTTATTGGCTTGGGTTACAAGAACGATATTGTAAACGTGAAGTCTGGTTACGGACGTAACTATCTTATTCCTTATGGTAAGGCAGTTATTGCATCTGAGAGTGCCAAGAAACAATTGGCTGAAGTCTTGAAACAAAAGGCTGTTAAGTTGGCCAAGATCAAGGCTGATGCAGAAGCTTTGGCAGAAAAACTGAATGCTGTTTCTCTGACCATTCCTACCAAGGTAAGTGCTACAGGTGTGATTTACGGTAGTGTAAATAGCTTGCAGATAGCTGATGAATTGCAGAAGCTTGGCTTTGACATTGATCGCAAGATTATTTCTGTAAAGGATGTAAAGACTGTTGGTGAATACGTTGCTACTGTTAAACTTCACAAGGAAGTTGCAGCACAGGTTGCATTCACGGTAATCGAAGAAGGCGCAAAAGCTGTAGCTGCTGAAATAGAAACTGCTGCAGAAGAACCAGCTGAGGCATAAGCATAAAATTATACTCTTATAGATTAGAGGTGCGAATTTTTTCGCGCCTCTTTTTTTGCGAAAAAAAATAGAACCGCATCCTTTGATGTGGTTCTAAACGGTTTTTCTGTTCGTCACTGAGACTGAATTATTCAGCAGCGGGGCAGTTCTTACAGCATTCAGATTCTGTGCATGTGCTGTCGCATTGGCTGTCATTGCCACAAGCGCATTTTTCACAGGCAACTTCCTCTGTACATACTTGTTCATTACTGTCGCAAGCTTCATTCTGTGCGGCCTTGTTGCCGCATGAAGCAAATGATACAGCTACAACAGTAGCGAACAGAAATGCTAACTTCTTCATTTTCTTTGCTTTTTTAAATTGTAAAACAATCCATCTTTTTAACGGTACAAAGGTACGAGTTTTTTTAATATGTTGTAAAACAAATTAATAATATTTTTGTCTTTTTTGGCTTTTTTGAGAACTATTTGTTTTTCTCTATTTTGGATAAATGTTTTTGGACACTTTTTTGTCTATGATAGAAATTAGAATTACCTTTGCATCATGAATGTATTTAAAGGGAAAAAAGCTGTTTATTACACTCTCGGTTGCAAATTGAATTTCTCGGAAACGAGTACGATTGCAAAACAACTGGGTGAGGTTGGGGTGGAAACGGTTCGTCCCGGACAATTGGCTGATATCTGTATTATTAATACTTGCAGCGTGACCGAGGTCGCCGATCGGAAATGTCGTCAGGCAATACACCGGCTTATAAAAAAGCATCCGGGAGCTTTGGTTGTCGTCACGGGATGTTACGCACAGTTGAAGTCAACGGTTGTGTCTTCTATTGATGGTGTTGACTTGGTTTTGGGGGCAGAGCAAAAAGGGGATGCACTCCAATATATTTCAGAATGTTTACAAACCATGTCCGATGATCGTTTACTTGTTTCTCAAGTGTCTTATGTTTCCAGAACTGCGGATATCAAAACTTTTTTCCCAAGTTGTTCGTGCGGTGACCGTACACGCTATTTCCTGAAAGTGCAAGATGGGTGTGATTATTACTGTACCTATTGTACGATACCTTTTGCTCGTGGAAGAAGTCGTAATGGGAGTGTTGACTCTATGGTGAAGCAAGCGAAGGAAGTGGCTTCATGCGGAGGACAGGAAATTGTCATAACAGGAGTTAACATCGGAGATTTTGGCAAAAGTACAGGTGAAACTTTTTTGGATTTGATACAGGCATTGGATAAAGTCTCTGGTATCGAACGATATCGGATTAGTAGCATTGAACCGAATCTGCTGACAGATGATGTGATACGTTTTTGTGCCCAGAGTCGTGCTTTTATGCCTCATTTTCATATACCTCTGCAAAGTGGAAGCGATGAAGTGCTTCGTTTGATGCATCGTCGGTACGATACTCAGTTGTTTGCGTCCAAAATAGCCTTTGTCCGCCAACAGATTCCGGATGCTTTCATCGGAGTGGATGTAATTGTTGGCGCACGAGGTGAAACAGATGCGTATTTTGAAGATGCTTATCGGTTCATGCAATCCATAGATGTGAGCCAGTATCATGTATTCAGCTACAGTGAGCGCCCCGGAACAAAGGCTTTGAATATTCCGCATATAGTCCGACCGGAGGAGAAACATCTCAGAAGTCAGAAGATTCTGGCTTTGAGTGATGAGAAATTACATAAATTCTATGAGCGATATACGGGTACTGTTCGTCCGGTATTGTTAGAACATAGCAAGGTGCGAGGCATTATGCATGGGTTTACCGATAATTATATCCGAGTGGAAATGCATACCGATGAGGCGTTGGATAATTGTATCGTGAACGCACGCTTGGGCACCTGGAATGCCGATGGTGATGCCCTAATAGCAGAAATAGTATGAAGGTAAGTGTCGTTATTTTGAACTGGAATGGCGTTGCAATGCTTCGCAAGTTCTTGCCGTCCGTAATATCCTGTACCCCAGATGCAGAGATCGTCGTAGCAGACAATGCAAGTACGGATGATTCTATAGGTATGCTCGAAAGGGAGTTCCCATCTGTGCGCAGGATCCAACTGGACGAGAATTATGGTTTTGCCGGTGGGTACAACGAGGCTCTTCGTCAGGTTGAAGCGGAATACTATCTGCTGTTGAACAGCGATGTAGAGGTTACGGACGGATGGTTGGAGCCGATGCTGACGTATATGGATAATCATCCTGATGTATGTGCGTGCCAGCCGAAACTTCGCTCCTATTCAAACCCGGAAATGCTGGAATATGCTGGTGCGTGTGGCGGCTATATAGATCGTTTGGGATACCCATATTGTCGTGGCCGAATCTTTGAAACGGTGGAGAAGGATTGCGGACAATATGACACGATTCAATCGGTAGATTGGGCTACGGGTGCGGCCCTTTTGATTCGCAGTCAATCCTTTTGGGAAGTCGGTGGCTTTGATGCCCGTTTTTTTGCCCATCAGGAGGAAATAGATTTATGTTGCCGTCTTCGAAGTCGTGGGCATGGAATCGTCTGTGTACCAGACAGTATTGTATATCATGTTGGCGGAGGCACGTTGCCCAAAGACAATCCGGGAAAGACTTATCTCAATTTTCGGAATAACCAGTTCTTGCTGTATAAGAATTTGCCCGAGAAACGTTACTACGCGGTTTTCGTGTGTCGGTTCTTTTTGGATGCCCTGGCCTCTTTTACGTTTCTGCTGAAGGGGGACGTGGGCAGTTTTCTTTCCGTTTGGAAGGCAAGGATGGATTTTCACAGGATGAAAAAAGTTTTTTCTGCCGATAGGAAAATGATTCGTTCATCAGCTCTTGACCATGGCTCGCCTTTTTCCAAGTGCATCATTCTCTGGCAATATTATGTCCGGCATCGGCGGTATTTCTGCCAGTTGCCCAGGTGATATTTGTCTGATACGTTACTTATACATTATTATATATAGCAGATTAAATGGAAATAGCTCTCTACCTAATACCCGTTACGCTTGGCGATACATCCGTCTCTCAGGTCATGCCATCCTACAATCACGATGTCGTTATGCAGATACGACATTTTGTCGTTGAAGATATACGTTCTGCCCGTCGATTTCTACGTAAGATGGATGTATCTTTCCCTATAGACGATTCTTGCTTTTATGAGATGGGTAAACATGCCGACGAACGGCTTTTTACAACTTATCTAAAGCCTCTTTCCGAGGGACTTCCGGTTGGCGTTATCAGCGAAGCCGGTTGTCCTGCCGTGGCAGACCCGGGTGCTAATGTAGTGGCTATTGCTCAGCGTAAAGGCTATCGTGTCATTCCTCTTGTCGGGCCCAGCAGTATGATATTGGCCGTTATGGGGAGTGGACTTAACGGCCAGAACTTTGCGTTCAACGGGTATTTGCCTGTGGCCGATGCCGACCGGGCCAAGAAACTGAAAGCCCTGGAAACGAGGGCTTATAATGAACATCAGACCCAACTTTTCATTGAAACACCTTATCGCAATCGTAAGATGTTTGATACGCTTCTTCGAACACTTCGGCCACAGACACGGTTATGCATAGCTGCAGGTATAACGACTTCGGATGAATATATCCATACGCATACGATTCAGGAATGGAAAAAGGTGCAGTTGCCAGACCTCGGCAAGATTCCGGCCATTTTCCTGATTGGTGATTAGCGGACTGTTTCCGCTTTTGCCAGGTCGTATGCGACACTCTCTCCTAGATGGCCTTTGTCCGTCTTGAATCCAACATGGATGGCTCGTTCTTTCATGCCAGGGACTTTTACGCGTATTTGGGTGGACTCTTGTTTGTATAGTGGATCTGCTATGTGAACTTTGGGAGAATCAGTACCTATGCCTGTCAACAGAACGATGCATGGAGAAGAAGCAGAAAACAGAACTCCTTTTATTCTTATTTCTCCGGGTTCGTGGAAGACAGCCTGCAGCATTTTCAGTTTATGGTTATAGACGTACTGCAGCGACTCTGTGTTCTTTATCGTCAGTCTATCCAATGCCTTTTTTGCCTCGGGTATGCTCTTGTTGGGCATGACGTAATAGACGTAGTCTCCATTTACTGGCATTTTCCCGTGGTTGATGTAGGTCGTGAAGATGTTGTTCTGGATTAGGTTCTTATTTGTGGACGTGTTGATGTCGAACCACGTACCGCTGCATTCTGCGCTGCTTATGTGCAGGTCTGTCGGTTGTGGAAAGTAGTAGCAGACCTTGTTGTGGTGAACCCATTTCAGGTTCTTACTGTCATGTTTCCCCATTCCCAATGTGCTTGCATGTCCTTTCTGGTCTTCGGTTGTGATGTCCCCCTTCAGCAGGCATTGGTTTACAGTTGTATGAATTTCATTCGGGTTGCTTGACTCGATGCCAGAGCCCATACATACGATTTCGTTGTCGAAGCAGAACCATGATTTGTGAGCCTTCGTGTTGATGTCGAACTTGGAATCGATGTAGTGGAATGTCGTACAAAGGTACGTTCCATCATCTACTCCTCCGCAGAAATCGCTTTCTCCATAGACCGACCAAGGTGTGTCGAGAGGCACCTCTGGTACGTTTGGTACGGTAACGCCGGGGATGTGCTGCCAGCTCCATGTCGGGAAGATGTTGAAGTATTCATCCCCGTCCACGGCAATCTGCATGCTACCGTCGGCGGCGAAGTAGCCTTTCAGGTTTTCCCCGTTCCCGTTTTCCGAACGGCAAGTCCTTGTGCTGGTCGTGTGTACGTCTATGGTATATTCCGGACGCAGGTGGACCGAATAGTTGCTTGTCCAGTAGTGGTGGCTCCATGGCTTTACTCCATAGTCGGCCGGCTTTTCTCCAGAGATTCTTGCTGCTGCATTCAGGTAGGTCTCCCGGTACTTCGGGTCGTCGAAATCCGCCATCTGTCTGATACTCGTGGCGAACCCCTTGCCTTTAGTGGCACCTATACGCGACAGGTGTCCTCGTCCTCCGGTGGCAAAAAGTGTATAGGTACCCCTGTTTATGGGTATGATGCCGTTGCGGATATAGTCGCTCAGTATGCTTGTGTATTCCTTCTTCTCGAATTCGGTGTCCTTGATGAAATAGGCCAGCTTGAAGAAGACGCTCAGAACGACACTCCCGTATCCCGAAGTGTATAGTTGATGTCCGTGCTGCTGATACGAGGCGTCGTATTGTATTCCCTCCTCTGTAGTGTAGGCCATTGGTTCGTAGAATTGTTCCACGGCATGGCTTAGTTGCTTTTTGTCTTTTGTCAGCATGGCTATGTAGAACCATACCAATGCGACGTCCTGCTTGTTTGCTCCTGTATATACATCGGGTCCCGCCGAGATTTCAGCCATTCTCTTTGCCATCTTTGCGGTAAGTTCCTGTGGCAGGGGCTTTGGCGATGCCCATTGCATCAGGCAGAGCGACTGGCCCAGCGGCTGAGGCCATCCGATATTCTGCCACCACCAATTGGTGCTTTTCGGATTCATGTCGTACCAGTATGTCAGTCCTTGGCAGATGCGCTCGTATAGCTCTTCGTTTCCATAGAGGGGGCTTTGGGGGTGGCAGAATGCATAGATCAGCTGATTTAGGCGTGAGGTATGCGTGCATGGAGTCCAGGAAGCCACGGATTTATCTGCGTAGTTTATATCCTTGAACTCTCCTTTTTCTCCCATCTTGTCTATTATGGCCTGAATGTCTTTCTCCTTTTGTGGAGTCCTGTTCAGGGTGTTCTCGACAATGTTTTTTTGGATCTTCCCGAAAAGTGCGTTGTCGTCGTTGGCCTGTGTCTTGACGGAGGCCAAGAAGGCGAACGTAATGAGTAGGACGTGAATGTACTTCATGTTTATGTGTTTTGTCGGTTAATATGTCAGTAATCCAGTTGTTTGTCTATGTATTCTTTCAATCGCCTGTAGAAGGGATGCCTGCAGAGCGTCTGCTGATGCCCGATGAGGATGAGCTTCATCCTGGCGCGGGTGATGGCCACGTTCATGCGCCTGAGGTCGCGCAGGAATCCCACTTGCCCCTCTTCGTTGCTGCGTACCATGCTGATGACGATGATGTCCCTTTCCTGTCCTTGAAAGCCATCCACCGTATTTATGGTGATAAGGTGCTGGAAGGGCCTCCACGCCTTGTCTTTTCTCATCAGCTGTTTCAACAGTCGCACCTGTCCTTTGTAGGGGCTGATGAGTCCTGTGTCTATACCCTCGTACAGTATCCTGTCCTTTCCTATTTTCTGATAATAGTCTTTCAGCGTATTCAGGGCAAGTATTGCCTCCGACAGGTTCTGTCTGCTGAGTCCGTCGCCCGCCTGCTGTTCCGCATACTCCGGTTCATCGGGCGTGTCAATCCATTCTACCGGCGTGTCCCAGTCCAATATGCCCCGGTACTTGATGCTGGGATCGCTTGCCAGTTTCCCCTCATAGAATTCCTGGTTGGGGAATTGCATGATGCCGTCGCACATACGGTATTGAATGGTCAGCAGGCTGACTGTGGACGGCTTGTTCTCCGCTATTTGTTGCATCAGGGTATGGTCCAGTCCCCCTTGCAGAGCCTCGGGGCACTTTATCGTGGGAGGCAGCTGGCGATGGTCGCCCGCCATGATTACCCTGCGGGCTTTCTGGATGGCTATCCAGCAGCTGGCTTCCAGTGCCTGAGCCGCCTCGTCTATGAACAGCGTCTCGAACTTCTTTCCTGTCAGCAGGTGGTTGGCGCTTCCCGTCAGCGTACAGGCTATGACGCGCGCTTCGTTGAACAGACTCTCGTTTATCTGGTATTCCAGTTCCGTTGCACGTTCTTTCAGTCGGGCTATTTTCTGATGCCGGGATTCTCTGTTCCCTTGGGTGCTGTCGTATAGTTGTCGTATGGTCCGGCGGATGCTCCATAATTGCGAATAGTCGGGGTGGTTCTCGAAACGCCGTTCGTAGGTGTCGGCCAGCATCTTGTCCGTTACGCGCGTGGGATTTCCTATACGCAGCACGTTCACTCCCCTGTCCGTCAGTTTCTCCGCTATCCAGTCCACCGCCATGTTGCTTTGTGCGCACACCAGCACTTGCGATTCACGGTGCAGCGTCTCGTAGATGGCTTCCACGATGGTCGTTGTCTTCCCCGTGCCTGGAGGACCGTGTACGATGGCCACGTCCTGCGCCCGCAGTATCTCGTTTACGGCATTCTCCTGAGATGGGTTGAGCCAGGGAAACCTGGTCGGCAGGAATGTGTATTTGCGTACCGGGGCCTGGGTGTGGAATATGTCGCGCAGTTCAGCCAACCGTCCGTTCTTGGCATTCATCACCCTGTCCAGGGCTTCAAACATCAATCGGTAGGTGTATTCGTCCAGGTATAGCTGTACGCCCACCTTGTCGGCATTCTGTACCTGCAGTATGGAGTCCGTGTTAGGCATGGCCAGCACCATGCGGTTCTCGTCCACATAGCTTATTTGCGCAACAAAGCGCATGTAGTGCAGCATCTGGCTGGCATCTTCGCAAAAGAAACATACGGGTTTTCCCGGCTCGAACTGGTGCTCTATGTCGAACCCCTCTGTCCGTTCCACTTCCAGTGCCAGTTGGTCCAGGGAATTGAAATAGCTTCTTCCAACGCGCAGGGGATACCAGCAGAGTCCTCGTGTGACCTTGCTTCTGACCCCCGTGTTTTCTGTCTGTCGCTGGAATTGTTCCCGCTCGTAATCGTATTCTTTCTGCAGGAGGGTTCTTTGCCTTACCAAATCCTGTATCATGTCTGCAAAGATACGATTTTTTCCCCATTCAGTATCTCTTTTAGCCCAAAAAAAGGCAGGAAATGTACTGTGCGCAGTGTGCGATTTCGCACATCGATGTGCGAAATCGCACATTTTGGAGCATTTTCGTAAATAGTCAAAAATGCGCAACTTGCAGTTTGTTAATCACTTGGAATTTTGGCACGGTTTTTGTATGGTAATATGGTAGAGACCTCCAAGTCTTAAAAAATCTTAAAAGTTGAAAGAGTGCTTGAACGATAGTATAATTGGGATATCAAATTTTACAAACATTTAAATAAAAAACAGTATGATTAAGATCAACGACATCAAGAAAGTATTCCGTACGGAAGAAGTGGAAACCTGGGCATTGCGTGAAGTGAACCTGGAAGTGAAGGAAGGCGAGTTCGTTGCCGTCATGGGCCCGTCCGGTTGTGGCAAATCCACCCTGTTGAACATCCTGGGCCTGCTGGACACGCCCTCGGAGGGTACGTATCTGTTGAGTGGCAGGGATGTAAGCACCCTGGGCGAGCGTGACCGGACGAACCTGCGC
>JAZLIY010000102.1:0-29512 GCA_045617645.1 Bacteroidaceae bacterium
AATGCTTCCGAGCACAAGTGAAAGGAGTCAGAGACATACCATTCTTCATGTATCGTTTGGCAACAGTTTTGGGTTAGCATCCGTACACCCTCCCCACAGGGTTTGTCGGTTGCGCCGACGGATGGTTGTGTTTTCGAAAACATAAAGGCTACAAAGGTCGGCGAGAATTGAAGCAATTACAATTTTCGCATTCATTTCTTTTGTGGATGCCCGAAAAAAGAGTATTTTTGCAACAGTATGAAAACAGCACTGGAAAGATTATCCGAAAAAGGAGTCAGCATCACAAAGCCCAGAGTGACAATACTGCAATACCTGATGGAGCACCACACGCACCCCATTGCAGAAACCATCTACGCCGATATTCAGACAGAGTTGCCCGGCATCTCGAAGACGACCGTCTATAATACCATAAAAAAACTAAAAGAACTGGGACTCATTCAGATGCTGAGTATCGATGACAAGCAGATCTGCGTGGACGAGAATACATCGCCCCACGGCCACTTGCTATGCGAGCGGTGCGGCAAAGTCTATGACATACCGGCACAAGGCATGACGGCAAGAAGGATGATCAACGGCAACCTGATACTGGAATTGCACCAGTATTATAAAGGTATATGCAAGCATTGTCTTGAAGGGTAAAAGGATTGTAATTCCGGTTCAAACCAAAACAACAACTAAGCAAAATTCATTCATTTTTGCAAAAAAACAGGTATGCACTATGAATTATGAATTATATTGCGTACCTTTGCACCCGCTTTTTCAGCCGTGTGATGGCGAATTAGGCAAAAAAGAACTTAATTTAGAGTAACACATTTAAACAAAAAGGAAAATGAAAAGTATCGAAGTAAAAGGTACTGCACGTACCGCAACCGGCAAGAAGGCTGCACGCGAACTGCGCAAGCAAGGTATTATCCCCTGCAACCTGTATGGTGAAGCCAAAGACGAGAAGGGACTGCCCGTAGCATTCAGTTTCTCTGCAACACAGGACGAACTCCGCAAGTTGGTTTATTCTCCCGACATCTACAGCGTTGACCTGAACATCGACGGCAAAGTATGCAAGGCCGTAATGAGAGAACTACAGTTCCATCCCGTAAGCGACCAGCTATTGCACGTGGACTTCTATGAAATAACAGAGCAGAAGCCCATCATCATGGAAGTGCCCATCAAGCTGAACGGTCTGGCAGAAGGTGTAAAAGCCGGTGGTAAGCTGGCAGCCAGCGTACGTAAGCTGAAAGTACGTGCTCCCTATACAGCCATTCCCGAGCGTTTGAACATCGATGTTACAAACCTTGGCCTGGGCAAGACCATCAAAGTTGCCGAACTGAGCTTTGAAGGTCTGGAATTGGTAACAAGCCCTAGCGTCGTTGTTTGTCAGGTTAAGATGACACGTAGTGCCATGAGCGCTGCTGCAAATGCCGAGAAGTAAACAGACGGTATGAAGTACCTGATAACTGGATTGGGCAACATCGGAGACGAATACGATGGAACCCGTCACAATATCGGATTCAGAGTGTTGGATGCCCTTGCAAAGGCATCCAACATTTCTTTTGAGGACAAGCGATACGGCTTCGTGGGACGAATGAAGGTAAAAGGCCATGAGCTGATCCTGCTGAAGCCAAGCACCTATATGAACCTAAGCGGAAATGCCGTGCGTTATTGGATGCAACAGGAGAAGATACCGCTGGAACAATTATTGGTCGTCGTGGACGACCTAAGTTTGCCCGTAGGAACCATACGAATGAAGCAGAACGGTTCGGACGGAGGTCACAACGGACTGAAACACATCGCTCAGATTTTGGGCACGTCTGCATACAACCGATTGAAGTTCGGCATCGGAAACGACTTTCCACGTGGTTGTCAGGTGGATTTCGTACTTGGAAAATTCTCGCCAGAAGATGAAGCGCACGTAGAAGAACGGGCTTTGGTGGCTTGCGAAGCCATAAAAGCATTCGTGTTAAGTGGCATGCAGTTTGCCATGTGTAACTACAATGGAAAATAAGGAAGCACGCATAGACAAATGGCTGTGGGCGGCCCGCATCTTCAAGACGCGCACCCTGGCGTGTGCGGCATGCAAGAAAGGGCAGATTACCATGAACGGTGTTCAGCTGAAGCCCAGCCGCATGATAAAGGTGGGCGAAACAGTGGAAGTCAGGAAACCTCCTATCACGTACAGTTTCCGTGTACTGCAAGCCATAGAGAAAAGGGTGGGCGCACGTCTCATCCCGGAAATCCTGGAAAATGTTACACCGCAGGAACAGTATGAGCTGTTGGAGATGAGCCGTATCAGCGGATTCCTAAACAGAGCGAAGGGTACAGGAAGACCAACGAAAAAAGACCGAAGAAGCCTGGATGAGTTCGCCAACGACGTACCAGAGTTCTTCGGTGATTTCGAATTCGACGAAGAGGACTGACTTAAGCTCGTTCTGCCACCAACCGACAGATGTTCACAATCGTCTGCATTGCCTTCTCCATACTTTGTACCGGCACAAACTCGTTCCTGCCATGGAAATTGAGTCCGCCAGCAAAAATGTTGGGACACGGCAAACCACGGAACGATAACTGCGCCCCATCCGTACCGCCACGGATGGGGACCACATTGCAGAATCCGCATGCCAATGTTATGGCTTTCTGGGCAATGTCTATAATGTGCATCTTATCCTCTAACTGACCTTTCATATTATAGTACTGATCTTTGAGAATGGGTGTAACCGTTCCGTCTCCGTATTTCCGGTTAAGTTTCTCAGCCTCGTCCAGCACAATTTGTTTTCTCATCTGGAACATACCACTGTTATGATCACGGATAATGTAACTCAATGAGGCTTCCTCTACGGTTGCAGAGATACTGCACAGATGGAAAAAGCCCTCGTAACCAGATGTCGTTCCAGGTGTCTCGTTTTCAGGCATCAGAGAAGCGAACTCATTGGCCACAAGACAGGCGTTTATCATCTTACCCTTGGCATAGCCGGGATGCACGTTGCGTCCCTTTATCTGAATCTTGGCACTGGCGGCATTGAAATTCTCATATTCCAGCTCGCCTACCTCACCCCCATCCATCGTGTAGGCCCATTCGCAACCGAACTTCTTCACATCGAACAAATGGGCTCCGGCACCGATTTCCTCGTCGGGATTAAATGCTATACGGATTGTTCCGTGTGCTATCTCGGGGTGCTGTTGGAGATAGGTGACAGCCGTAACGATTTCTGCAATGCCGGCTTTGTCATCTGCACCCAACAGCGTATTTCCATCCGTAACGATAAGATCTTCGCCCACGTGATCCAACAGTTCAGGGAACTGGGAAACGGAGGTGACAATGCCTTTAGATTCGTTCAGGACAATATCCTTGCCGTCGTATTTTTCTATGATACGGGGACGAATATCGGCACCACTGCAATCTGGCGACGTGTCTATGTGGCTGATAAAACCTATCGTGGGAATCTTACGATCCGTGTTGGCAGGAAGGGTGGCATAGACATACCCGTGCTCGTCCATCTCTACATCTTTCAGGCCTAAATCCGTCAATTCTTCGCGTAAGTACTCTGCCAGGGCGAACTGCTTCTGCGTACTGGGACACTGGCTTTCATTTTCTTCACAAGACTGCGTATCAAAAGATACGTATTTTAGGAATCTGTTTACAAGTTCCGTATTCATTTTCATCTGATTTTATATGATTCTGCCTACAAACTTACGTATTTTTTTCGAAAAAGAAGAACTGTTTTCATTTATTTTCGATATTATTGAGCTGCGTATGAAGAAACTTACACTCGGCAATGAAAATAATTATGCATTATGAATTATGAATTATGAATTAAAATGTGTATCTTTGCCCTTCAATCGCAGCAAAGGATGATAGACAGAACGACCATAGACAAAATAATGGATGCAGCCAACATTGTGGATGTTGTGTCTGATTTTGTCACCCTGAAACGTGCGGGGGCTAACCTGAAAGGCCTTTGTCCCTTCCACGACGACAGGACACCCAGTTTCATCGTTTCTCCGGCAAAAAATTTCTGCAAATGCTTCGCCTGCGGAGAGGGGGGAAGCCCGTTGGGCTTTATCATGAAGCACGAACGACTCAGTTATCCCGACGCATTGAGATACCTGGCTAAAAAATACGGAATAACCATCGAGGAGAAAGAAATGACGAAGGAGGAAATGCAATCCCGCAACGACCGGGAGAGTATGCTTCTCGTCAACGACTGGGCAAAAGACTGGTTCCGCAAGCAACTGAACGAAACGCCTGACGGAAAAGCCATAGGTCTGGCCTATTTTCGCGGAAGAGGATTTCGCGATGACATTCTGGAAAAATTTCAGGTCGGATACTGTCCGAGCGGCCGTACCAACAGTTTGTCCAAGGAAGCAATTGAAGCCGGATACGAAGAGAAATACCTTGTCAACAACCCAGACACGAACGACCCGAAGGATAGCTTGGGAACGGGATTATCGCTGAAAACGGAAAAAGGTGATTTACGAGACCGATTCCACGATCGCGTGATATGGCCGATCTTCAACATCAGCGGAAGGGTAGCCGGATTCGGCGGCCGCGTACTGGATGCCAGGACGCATGGAGTGAACATCAAATACCAGAATTCGCCCGAAAGCATCATATACAGCAAGAGAAAAGAACTGTTCGGATTATACCAGGCAAAACAAGCGATACGTTTGAAAGACCTGTGCTACATAGTGGAAGGGTATACCGATGTGATGGCTATGCACCAAAACGGCATAGAGAACGTGGTGGCATCCTCTGGAACGGCCTTGACATTCGACCAGATACGGATGCTGAAAAGGCTGACGAGCAACATTACTCTGATATTCGATGGTGATGAAGCCGGCATCAAGGCAAGCCTACGAGGAACGGACATGCTGTTGAGCGAGGGAATGAACGTCAAGCTTCTCCTGTTGCCTGACGGTGATGACCCTGACAGTTTCGGAAAGAAGCACAACGAGACAGAATACCAGGAATACATGGCTAGCCATCAAGTCGATTTCATCCAATACAAGACAGAGACGCTGATGAAGGAGGCCGAGGGAGATCCTGGAAAGCAAGGCAAGGTCGTTTCGAACATCGTGGAAAGCATTGCAGCCATTCCCAATGAAATAACGCGGACGCTCTATGCACAGCAAGCTGCACAAATGTTGCATCTGGAAGAGAGGCTGATAACAACAGCCGTCGCTCAGGAACTTGCACGCAGAATGGCCGAAAAAAGAAAAGAGGAAGAACGGGAAGAATACCGGAAAGCCATGAACGGCTACATTCCTCCCCAGGATGAATTACGTCCTTCTGCCGACCCCACAGAAAGTCTTGCCACAGCAGAAGAAAAGCCTCAACCCCAAAAACGCAAAAAGGTTAATACCCACGAACGGCTCCTGATAAAAATGGTAATGGAGCACGGAGAGGTCGTTATCGGCAACATGGAAGACGAGAACGGAGAAAACGGAGCCCTCACGTTGGTGGAATACATTCAGCTAAGCCTGAATGCCGACAACATCGCGTTACAAGACCCTTTACACAAAAGACTGATGGATGAAGCCCTGACTCACATAAAAGAGGAGGGATTTTCCGCAGAACGGTTTTTCATCAATCATGCCGACCCACAAATCTGTGAATTGGCATTTCAGCTGGCAGACAACGAGGAACTGAGCAAGTTCTACCAGCAGCAAAACAAATACGCGGAAACAACGGATATTGACCCGAAAGAATTGCTGGAACGTACGGAGCAACTGCTGAACGAGCTGAAACTCCATATTATCCGGGAAGAAATCCGGGAGCTAAAACAGCGGTCAAAAGACCCGGAACTGTTGAAAGACAAGGAGAAATACCGTCAACTGATGATGCGCTTCATCGAGACGAAGAACGTAGAGAAGGAATTAGCACGGGAATGTGGTGAAAGAGTCCTGATGAATTAAGCCTTGATTAATTGCAGGAACTCCTCCCTGGTCTTTGCCTGATTGAAAGCACCGCAGAAATCACTTGTAGTCGTAATGCTCCCCTGCTTCTCCACACCACGCATTTGCATACACATGTGCTGAGCCTCAACAACAACCATGACACCCAATGGATGCAAAGCCTCCTGGATACATTCGCGTATCTGCTTGGTCAGTCGCTCCTGTATCTGCAAACGGTGAGAAAAACAATCCACAACACGGGCAATCTTGCTCAATCCCGTCACCTGTCCATTTGGAATATAGGCTACGTGTACCTTACCGTAGAACGGAATCATGTGATGTTCGCACAGAGAATAGAAATTGATGTCGCGCACGATAACCATCTGGCGATAATCTTCGTTGAACTTTGCACTGTTCAGGATTTCCACGGGGTCCTGATAATAACCCCTTGTCAGGTCGGTCATGGCAAGAGCCACACGGCGTGGTGTTTTCAGCAATCCTTCTCGTTGAGGATCTTCGCCAATCAATTCTATGATGCGACGTATATGCGTCTCTATCTCAACCTGGACAGGCGTCAAATCCGTTTCATCCTTTTTCATAACATCAATAATAGACATAAACCTTACTCTTAACAATGGTTGCTTCTTTGAAACCGGCCGTATTCTTGAGTTGCTGGAAAACCTCGTTCGCCTCCTCGTATGTCTTGAAATCGCCCACACGGCAAATCCAATGAGGACTAACGAAATGCGTATAGACATTCAAGCCAGCGAAACTGCTTTTCACACGCGCTCCCATCCGTTGAGCCTCGGCTTTCGACTGTCTGGAATTTCCGCCGGAATAGACCTGGATACGAAAACCGTTGGCACGGACACGTTGTCCGGTTGTACGACCTTCAATATTTGTTGAATCCTCGACCTGAGCGAAAGCTTGATTTTCCTGAACTTTTATAGGCGTTGCAACCGCACCCCCACCATTTACCAAATCGGTAATCGCATGGCTCTGATGCAGGATGACGATGCCCTGACCATCCACGTTTTGTTGCAACTGTTCCGTAAACTTATCTTGGGAGGAAAGCGACAATGCAACCCCCTGCAACATCAATATCAAAAGTGATTTATGCATACACAAAATCCGTCTTACATAAAAAGCAGGTCATTCCAGATGCCTTTCACATCCGGAACGACCCTTGGTTATGAGATTTATTTCCAAGCATCAATAATGCCCTTGAAATCGGGAGCCTTCAGAGAAGCGCCGCCAATCAGGCCACCATCAATGTCGGGCTTAGCAAACAACTCAGGTGCATTGCTGGCCTTGCAACTGCCACCATACAGAATGCTGGTTTCGTCGGCAACGGCAGCGCCATATACCTCTGCCACACAGCCACGGATGAAAGCGTGAATTTCCTCGGCCTGTTCAGCTGTAGCAGTCTTACCGGTACCGATGGCCCAGATGGGTTCGTATGCGATAACGATGTTCTTCCACTGCTCGGGAGTCAGGTGGAATACGCTGCCGGCCAGTTCAGCCTTGCATACAGTCTCCTGTTCGTTGGCTTCGCGCTGTGCCAGGCTTTCACCGATGCAGAAGATCACCTTCAAGCCATTCTCCAAAGCCAGGTCTACCTTCTCCTTCAGGATTTCGGGAGTTTCATTGTAATACTCACGACGCTCGCTGTGACCCAGGATAACGTATTCAGCACCCGTGCTCTTGACCATAGCAGCACTTACCTCACCTGTGTAAGCACCACTGGCCTTGTTGGCACAGTTCTCGGCACTAACCTTGATGACGCTGTCCTTGACGATCTCGTTCACCGTTGCCAGGTGAATAAAGGGAGTACCGATGATAACGTCACAGTTAGGTGTCTCTGCTGCCAGAATGTCCTTCAACTCAGTAGCCAAAGCTACGCCTTCCTGCAGGGTCTTGTTCATTTTCCAGTTGCCTGCAACAATCTTCTTTCTCATTTTATATTTCTTTTATAATAAATAATGGTTATGAAACATTTATTTCCGCCGATCTTTTCTCCAATTCAGAAAAACCCAGATTCTGTCTATCAGAGTCCATATCATGAGCGGTATCAAATACCACAACAATAATTTCACCAGACGTTGGACATAACTGGTTCTGGAGGGGTGTGCGATGCCCAGTTTCTCCAAGGGTACCGTCAGCACCTCGGGGTTCGGGAATCCACTGCAAGGCCATTTGTTCACCACCACACTTCCGTGCATCAGTATGAGGCCCGGATTGGAGCGAACCATTGTCTTCAGTACTACATCGTCCACGTGATAGAACGGGTATTCCGCTCCTGTCATGTCCTGCCAATGCCGAATAGCCTCCTCGCCGCTTGCAGTGAGCCCATAGAACGGATAGCCATAGTCGCGACCGTATTCATACAAGGCCGCTATGCGATCCATCGCCCCGTCATCTGCGTACTCCAGATAGGGGGCCACCAACAAGAACTTATACGTCGTATCTTGCAAGATCTCCATAGTGACGTCTTCTCCCGTTTCCACGGAAGTTATGACGAAATCGTTTATCTCTGGCATCATCTCGGCGTTGCCGGATTGTTCCGTTCTGGTGTCTACCAACGTCCATGTGCTGTCGGGGTAATCTGCCAGGGTAAATTCCCGTTGTTTCCCATCCTTCTCCATCAGGAAGTACGTTTCGAGTTCTGCTTCACCTGTTCCGTCCAGCGACATTTTCTCCAAGATGTCGGTACCGATATGGTAGGGACGGAAATCCATTACCGGAAGCCCGTAGATGCATACCATGGCCAGCACACCACCAAACACCCACGAATAGAGTGAGATCATCCATTGGTTACGTTCCGTTATGAAGCGAGTCATCTGCTTGGGTTTGCAAAAGACCACGATGCTGGCGGTCAGCAGCATCAGGTTCTTGAAGAACGTCTGCCAGTTCGTCAGCACCCACGCATCACCGAAACACCCACAATCGCTCACAGGGTTCTTCAATGCCAAGTAGAACGTGAGGGGGGTAACCACAATCATAAACAGCAACAGCAGACGTGTCGTTCGCAACCTGCGGGAACCGAAGAACAAATAGACACCCAGCATAAACTCGAACAGCGCGAGCATCACGGACAAGATCAGGGGGACGTAAGACGGAAGCCAGGATGCGCATCCGAAGGCCTGTCCATAGTCTTGTATCTTGTATTCCGTTCCGCGGGGATCAATCAGCTTTACGACTCCGGAGAAGATGAACGTGGCAGCCAGCAAGAAGCGGCAAACGTTCACCAACACCCATGACAACCTACTATTGAGCCTCTTCACCAAAAGTCAGCTTTATCAAGCCAAAAACGGCATAATTCATCATGTCCATATAATTAGCATCGATGCCCTCCGACACCAATGTGTCTCCCGCTAGAGACTCTATCTGTTTCGTTCGAAAGATTTTCATCAGAATCAAGTCGGTATAGCTGCTGATGCGCATGGACCTCCATGCCTCGTCGTAGTCGTGGTTCTTGCGCAGCATCAGTTTCAGCGTTGCTTGTGCATGTTTGTCATAGGCGTTCATCGCCTCGGCCGTGTTCATGTCGTCTGCCACGTCCGAAAAGCCCAGTTCGAGCTGAATCAAACCGATGATGGCATAGTTCACGATGCCGATGAATTCCGGGCGAATGCCCTCGTTCACCAAGGCGATGCCCTTTGTCTCAATGCTTCGGATGCGATTGGCCTTGATGTAGATCTGGTCGGTTATGGAAGAGGGACGCATGATTCGCCATGCTGCACCATAGTCGTGTAATTTCTTTTCAAAAAGAGAACGGCACTCGGCCATAATCTGTTCAAACTGCTCACGCGTATCCATAATATTATTTAGAACCGTACTTGAAAAAAGGCCCCGGTTAGGAGCCTTGAACTGTATTTACATATTGTTTTGTTAACTGCACCGAAGAATCTGTCCGGGACGCAAGATTGTCTTTTGCGTGATGCCATTGATCTTGCACAACTTGCTCACGGTCGTGCCATGCTTCTTGGCTATGACAGAGAGTGTTTCTCCGCTCTTCACCTTGTGCACGTTGCGCGGTTTGGCCCGCTGTTCGGCGATCTGCTTCTCCTGGAAGGCACGGCTTTCGTCGGCCTTGGCAATAGCCATAGCCTCTTCCTCAGACATCTCGCTTTCACCGCCTACGACCTCGTGGGCAGCCAGCATGGTGCCTCTGCCGCTCGAACGGTACAAGTAATAGTCGCCCAGCACGTCCTGTGCCTCGAAATTGAAGAGTTTCTCAGGGTTGATGAACTGTCCCAAGAAGCGGGTTTCGAAATGCAGGTGGGAACCGTATGAACGTCCTGTGTTGCCACCCAATCCGATCGGCTCGCCGGCCTTTACGATCTGGTTTTCCTGAACGAGCTGCTTGCTCATGTGACCGTACAGGGTCTCCAAGCCGTTCGGGTGACGGATAATGACGTATTTGCCATAGCCTCTGCGCTCATACTGAACGACACGTATCTTTCCCGAGAAGGCAGCACGGATGGTATCGCCCAGATAGACCTTTATGTCCGTGCCGTAATGCTGGCGACGGAATCTTTTCCTGTAGCCGAAATGGCTGGTTACCAAACGGCTGTCTGCCGGCATACGGAAGTCTCTCAAATCTATTTTGTACTCTGCGGGCAACTCTACGTTATACCCCCTTGCATATTCATTGTCCCAGTTGGGATACAAGCTAGCAGCAGGTTCTGCCTCGGATTCCTCGTCCTGGATCAAGTGGACGATTGCCACGCTGTCGATTGCCTTTAGCTTCTTATCTACGGGAGCGATGTCTGCCAACTTGTCCTGCCCTACGGCGGCTACCGATGAAACGGTCAGCAACATGGCGGTCAGCCCCTTACGAATAAAACTTGTTTTTTCAAATTTCATAAATTATTTTTTATTCCCGATGTCAGAACTCGTCCGCGGCATAGAGCCTGTCCAAATTCATCTTACCGAGATCGTAAACTTCTTCTGGTCGGAAAAAGCGCGCCAGTTCGATGACGGCTGCCTCTGGTGAATCCGATGCATGAACGATGTTCTGCTGATTGCTCATGCAGTAGTCGCCACGGATGGTACCAGGATCCGCCTTTCTTCCGTTCGTATAACCCGTGATGTAACGTACCACGGCTATGGCATCTACGCCTTCCAGACACATGGCCACTACCGGAGTCTTCATCATGGAAGCCTTCAACGACGGAAAGAACGATTTCTTCACCAAATGGGAGTAGTGCTCATCGAGGATTTCATCCGTCAGCTGCATCATCTTCATCCCGGCTATCCGAAGTCCTTTCTTCTCAAACCGACTGATGATTTCCCCTATCAATGCTCGTTGTACAGTACTCGGTTTGAGTAAGACAAGTGTCCGTTCCATTGGTTGCTATTCCGTTTTTGTTTGCGTTCAGAAAGGCATATTACACTTTCCGCTTGCAAAGTTAGAAAAAAAATGGCAATTGCACAACTCTTTACGGATGTTTTTTGAAAATGATGATTTTACGAAATTTCGCTCCAATCCACCGTATCTCGTTTAAGTTCTTGTAGATGAGACCATAACACCTTATTCTCGGGCAGAATGCCGTCTGGATCTTTATCCAGGACGGCTGCAGCCGTATCGCGTGCCAACTGTACAATTTGCCCGTCGCGAGCCAGATTTGCAAGTTTCAGGTCGAATGCCATGCCACTCTGTTGCGTGCCTTCCAAATCTCCAGGGCCGCGCAGTTTCAGGTCTTCCTCCGAAATCTCGAATCCGTCGTTCGTCTCCACCATTATCTGAATGCGTTTGCGGGTGTCGCGACTCAGTTCGTACCCCGTAACCAGTACGCAGAAAGACTGATCTGCCCCTCGGCCTACCCTGCCCCGAAGCTGATGCAGTTGCGACAATCCAAAGCGTTCTGCGTTCTGAATAATCATGACAGATGCATTTGGCACGTTCACCCCTACCTCTATGACGGTCGTGGCCACCAGAATCTGGGCTTCCCCACGGGCAAAGGCCTGCATCTGGATATCTTTCTCCGAGGCCTTCATCTGTCCGTGCACCATGCTCACCTTATACATCGGGAATACCGCTTGCAGGTGCCGGTAGCCCTCCTCTACGTTTTTCAAGTCGGTTTTCTCGCTCTCTTTCACCAGCGGATACACCACATAAATCTGGCGTCCCTCCCGTATTTGTGCGTCCATGTCACGGTACAGGTCAGTCATACGGTTGTCGTATATGTGGAGCGTCTTGACCGGTTTTCTCCCTGGCGGCAGTTCGTCTATCACGGACACATCCAGGTCGCCGTACAGCGTCATGGCCAACGTGCGCGGAATGGGCGTTGCCGTCATCACCAGCACGTGTGGAGGCGTGGCGTTCTTCTTCCAGAGGCGAGCCCTCTGAGCCACACCGAACCGGTGCTGCTCGTCTATCACCACAAGACCCAGGTTGCGGAACACCACATTGTCCTCTATCACGGCATGCGTGCCGATCAGTATCTGCACCCCCCCCGACTGGAGCCCCTCCTGGATTGCCTGCCTTCGCTTGCCCTTTACCGTCCCCGTCAGCAGTTCCACCCGTATGGGCATGTCGCCTAGGAACGAGCGGAAGGTCTCCAGATGCTGCTCTGCCAGGATTTCCGTGGGAGCCATGATGCATGCCTGGCACCCGTTGTCCAGCGCCATGAGCATCGCCATCAGCGCCACCAGCGTCTTGCCGCTGCCCACGTCCCCCTGCAGGAGTCTGTTCATCTGTCTGCCGCTGCCCACGTCCGCCCGTATCTCGCGCAGCACACGCTTCTGGGCATTGGTCAGCTCAAAAGAGAGGTGATGATGGTAAAAAATATTGAAATTATCGCCTACGCGAAGAAAGGTGTGCCCCCGGCTTCTCTGCTGCCGTTCACGCGAATAGCGCAGGATGGACAGCTGCACATAGAACAGTTCCTCGAATTTCAGACGGAAATTGGCATCTGCCAGCTCCCTGGCCGTGGTTGGATAATGAGCACCGCGTATGGCATCGTCCAGCGACACCAGGCGCAGTTGTCGGACAAGGTATTCCGGAAGTGTTTCGGGGATGGGTTCACGCAGTTGCGACAGCAACGTACTGGTGAAGTGCTCCAGCGAACGGGAAGTAAGTCCCGCCTTCTTCATCTTCTCCGTAGTGGAATAGTAGGGCTGCATGCTCATCTTGTTGAGCGTAAGCTCGTCCGCCGGATCCACATCGGGGTGCGTAACGTTGATGCGACCGTTGAAGACGCTTGGCCGTCCGAAGATGATGTAATCCTTGCGCAACTGGAGCGTCTTCGTCACGTAGCGTATGCCGTTGAACCACACCAGATCCATTACCATGCTCCCGTCGGTGAAGTGGCCGACCAAGCGTTTTTTCCGTCCGATGCCAACCTCCTCGAAACTGAGAATCTGTCCGCGCACCTGCACGAAAGGCATGTCTCCCGTCAGCTCGCTTATCCGGTAGAGACGGCTGCGGTCGATGTGCTTGTAGGGAAAGAAATACAGCAGGTCGTGCCACGTGGTGATGCCAAGTTCCTGTTCCAGCACCTTGGCACGCTGCGGCCCTATGCCGGGCAAATAGGTGATGTCCGCTTGTTTCAGATTTTGCATAGGCTCTGCGCGAAAAGCAAGTCCGAAGGAGTCGTTATCTTGATGTTCTCACGGTTCCCCTCCACCAGCATCACGAGCCTTCCGGATCGCTCCACTACGCTGGCATCGTCGGTGAAGGACGGTTCATAGGGTTGACGGTACGCCTCTTTCAGCAGGCTTACGCGGAACGTCTGCGGTGTCTGCACCAGCCGGTAGGCATCCCTGTCCATCGTCCGGCTCCCTCCATCTGCCGTCAGCTCGCGTATGGTTTCCACCACGGGCACCACGGGCACCACGGCCCCAGCCCTTTCCGCCTCGGCAAAGCAACGTTGGATGGTTTCCTCGGATACGAAAGGCCGCACGCCGTCGTGAACGCCCACCACGGCGTCCTCGTCGTCGGGAATCAGCGCCAAGCCGTTGGCCACGGAATGGAAACGTGTCTCTCCGCCGTTGGCTATCTGCACCGGGACATCGAAGGAGTACGCCTGGCACAACTGCCTCCAGTACGACTGATGCGCCTGGGGCAACACCAGAATGACACGGATGCCGGGACACGCCCTCAGGAAGACGTCTATCGTGCGCATCAGCACCGGACGCCCCTCCACCGGCAGGAACTGCTTGGGTACGTCTCCGCCCATACGGAGTCCCTTTCCTCCGGCCACCAGTATCACATACTGCCTCATCCGTTTGTCAGTTCTGCATAGATCATTCCCTGGCGCAAGGGGGCTATCGCCTCGGCACCCAGGAAGGATTCAGCGATGGTGTAACCGAACTCGAAGGCGGCAGCAGGGCCTTTTCCCGTGATGAACTGCTCGTCCTGCTCCACGATAGAGGCGGTATAGACAGCACCCAGCAGTTCGCTCTCCACGCCCGGATAACAAGTGGCACGCACACCGTCCAAAATGCCCAGATGACCGTACACCATGGGAGCCGCACAGATGGCAGCCAAGGGCTTGCCGGCACTGTAATGCGCCATAATGGCCTGCCGCAGGGGTTCGCACGCATCCAGGTTGGCAGAACCCGGCATTCCGCCCGGCAATACCAGCATCTCCGCCTGGGACAGATCCACCTCATCCAGCAGTCGGTCAGCTTCTACCTTCACACCGTGGGCACTCGCCACGCTCTTCGAACTCGTTATGGACACCGTCTCCACCGGCAATCCGGCGCGACGGAGAATATCCACAGGGGCCAAGGCCTCAATATCCTCAAAACCCGTTGCTAAAAAAACATAAATCATACGCAATATCACTAATTAGCTGGACAAAGATACGAATAAGCGAATGCAATGGCAAAGAAAACTTGTTTTTTTTGCCATTGCTGAGCGGAAGAATCTTCGAGCATTTGCTCAAAGATACGAATAAGCGAGAGAAATTTGTTTTGATTATTTCCGAGCGGAAGTATTTTCGGCCGACAGGTCAAAGATACGAATAAGCAAACGATTTGCCAAATTTTGCGCAAACCGAGTGTAAAAGAATTTATTCTTATGCCGAGGTGCAGCCAAAATTCAATGATAATTAAATTTATTTGATTAAATCCGAACGGAGGTGATTTCAAAACACCTCATCCTTTCTTCCAATCCGCCCCTGATGACACTCTCATCTGGACAATGTCCAATAGATTATCAACAATGCCAATAATGCCAAAGCCCAATATTAAAGATAGTGCAATCGTTGCCAACGTCCTTGAAGATTGCTCAATCGCCAACAGGATGCCAGATGATGCATGGAAAGTAAACAATGGCAATTCCGATGGGGTGGACAAAACAAGAGCAAGCAAAGCTCCGCCAAAAACGATTCCTGCTACAAATGCTGCCACCATAGCATATTTGTAGCGACGAAGGTTTGCTTCCTCGTACTGACGAAGGTATTCTACGGCATCTAGTTTTTTGTTCAAGCGTGCCATAAACTCATCCTTATCGTCAAATTTCGGACGCTGGGCGAGGAAGAGTTCCTCAAGTGCTTTATCTTTCATCATAATTTCAATCTTGTTTTTAGTTTGTCACGACCTCGCGAAAGTTGTTTCTTCACGGCATCTTCGCTTGTGTCTGTTATCTGGGAAATCTCTTTTACAGAATGTCCGTCAAGATAGAACAACACTATGGCTGCTCGTTCTTTGGGTGGCAAGGTGGCGAGAGCAAGGTAGAGATCCTGATAAACATATTTTGCATCAGCATCACTTGTGCCTAAGACTGTTCTTGCCTCTTCGATGCTTTCAAATGTCCGTTGGACTGCCTTATGATTAAAGAATGTGTTCTGTGCAATCTTGAAGAGCCACGATTGGAACTTTCCTTTATTCTGATAGCCAGCTGAAGCAAGATATGCCTTGACCAAAGCATCCTGAGCAATATCGTCAGCATCTTCTTTGTTGCCACAGCAGAGGGCGAGCAAGAATCCACGAAGTGCTTCCTGCTCGTCACTGACGAGTTGTATGAACTGCTCTCTGGTCATCTACTCTTTATACCTGTCGCAAGTTCTGTTCCTCTGCTTCCATTTCATTGGCGAGCATCTTTCTGCCTACGATATAGCTAATAATGAATGCTATGCCGACAGCAAGTAGAACTGCACCACCGAATCCGAATGTGAAAATGTTATTTGGATGACCGCCACCAGCAAATCCCATACATCCAACAGTGGCTATTGCCCCAACCCCAAGGAAAGCTGTAACAAGTCCCCACTGCAGTTTCTTCAGCAGTTTCTCCTTGAGCAACTTGTCAGGAGCATTCATCTTTCTAACCAATTCCTCAATGTCAATGTTTGCATTCTTCTCAAGAGCAGCAAGGATGATTTCCTTTCTATTCTTTTCCGAAGTCATCTTACTTTTTATAGATAGGTAAACGATAGAGATAGGAAGAATAACTGCTGTTCCTAGCACAATAAAAAGACCTACGACATCTTTAAAATCCATAACTATTAATTGTTTTTATTTGTTATACTTCTTGTTGATTATTGAACCGATTCACTATAACAACAAGTGAAAGCAGAAAAAGGTGACATCGTATCTATATTTTTTGAAAATTCCCTCAGAAAGATAGATGCATAGCCAGTAATAAAACACAAAGATACAAGTTCTTTAAGAAAAAAGTGTAGAATTTCTCGAAAAGCATCACAATCCCGC
Source organism: Bacteroidaceae bacterium (assembly GCA_045617645.1). Taxonomy (GTDB): domain Bacteria; phylum Bacteroidota; class Bacteroidia; order Bacteroidales; family Bacteroidaceae; genus Physcousia. Next base: position 16,549 of record JAZLIY010000102.1, read on the forward strand.
TCATTTTTATACCCAAACATACAATCGAACGAGTAAGCCCAAATCGAGCATGCAGGTCAACAAGGGGAAGTAACCTTCATCAACGAATCAGATATCAGTAAATCAGTTTTTCAAAATGGTTTCCACTCAAAAAAGGTAATTTCATGCACAAATAAAATAAAACTGCATTGAAATCAAGACTCAGTACGTTATGCAAATTCTTTGATTTCTTTGTTTCTTTGATTTCTTTGTTGGGACTGTTTGTTTTGTTTGTTAGGGATAATAAACCCATACCACCCCCGTATGTCGTATGTATGTCATAGATCAGAATGCCATTTTTGGTATGATATTTTTATGAATCAGACTTTCTTTGTTTTTCTTATATATAGTATATATATTCTTTTGTTTTCATTTTCCTTATTTAAAAAAGAGAAAGATGATTTTTCTGACTATATGAACAAAGAAAAAAAGAAAAAAGATTTCAAAGTTTTCTAAGTTTTCAGTCTTCCTATATCCCGGCTCTGCCCCAAGAGGTAATTGCTTGAGCCACCTCCATAGTGGGATGACTTCTTCGCCGGGCACGTGGAGTTGTCGAACTGTGTGCAGTATCCTATCGCGTTATGCGTGGAATTACATCGCGCAGCGTGTGGGCTGCCATCGAAGTGTTGGTGGAATTATATCGCGCTGCGCGTGGGCAGCTATCGAAGTGTTGGCGCATTTCTATCGAAGTATTTGTGTGATATTATCGAACTTTTCTTGTGCTGACACCGCAGTGTGAATAAATTTCTGGCGAAGTTTTGTTTTCCTTATACCAAAAAGACAACAAGCGTAGCCGTGATAGTATCACAGCAATTTTATCTCATTTGTGCCTGAAAGTATATAGTCGCCAAAAAATCATCGATAATCATAGATTATTTCAGAAACTTTGCTTACTTTTGCAGAGCGAGTCACAGAAATGCCCTACAAGAGAAGGTGATGGGCGAAGTTTGATTATATAAAATAAGACAATATGCAGTTTCCAATCGACGACAATGGCCATTGCATCATTCCGGAAGGGGTGACAGAAATAGGAGATTATGCATTCTCTGGGTGCTGGAACCTAACCAGCATAGACATACCGAACTCCGTAACAAGCATTGGGCATGGGGCATTCGCTGGTTGCACAGGCCTTGCTTGCATCAAAATACCGAATTCCGTAACAAGCATCAAATGGGGCACATTCGAAGGTTGTACGGCGCTCACCAACATAGAGATACCAAATTCCATAATAAAAATCGGAAGTTGGGCATTCAAAAATTGCACGTCGCTTACCAGCTTCAAAACACCGAATTCCACGACAAGCATCGGAAGAAGCACATTCAATGGCTGTACGGGCCTTACTAGAATTAAAATACCAAATTCTGTCAAAAGCATTGGACCCAGGGCATTCGCCGGTTGTACGAACCTTACCAGCATCGTATCCGAAAGCATCAAGACGCCAGATATGGACAAAGAGGACAAGATGTCTGATTTGGAAGAAGAAGAAGAAGGTTTTCAGTATATTGACGATATTGACGAGTGGATTGAATGGGACGCATTCCTTGGTTGTATAAACCTGAAAAAAAATCTATTTCCCCCAGCGTTTTAATAAAGACTTATTTGTGTCGTTGATTAAATGCGAAGCTATTTCCGAAGTTCATATCAAGGCTAAAGATCCCAACACACAGGAAGTGAAGTTCGACGAGGAAGATGTGAAGAACATCACGCTCTACGTTCCCATCGGAACCGGGTACGCCTATCGTCACCACCCGGAATTCAGGAAATTCAAGGAGGTGAAGATAGAATAGATTTTTCATATTTTCAACCTGTCAATTTGCGTCTTTGACACAGAAGCGCAACACGCTCTCTACCAAAAAATCTTTCCATAGAATTGAGTACAGTCAAACGGCTAGAGAGTTCAAAATGACACCAAAGGTGCGGCAAATTACATATTATCAGAGGATATGGAATTATGCCGTCCTAACAAGACTTATAAATTGTACGATCTCTAAATAATAAGGCTCATGCCCTATCCTATATATGGCATCTTCCTGCGCTTAAACTATACATTTGAACATTCACACACTTTGAAAAATCTGCTTTTTAGGAATGGAGCCCACAATTCTGAACCGTAGATTGCAAATCTATGAAAATATTTCACTATCTTTGACCGATTTTATACAATTTTATTAAAAATTAGGAAACATAACAGAAAAAAACACTAAAAGACATGAAGAAGATCAGGTTATTTTCAGCATTTTTTCTTGCCGTCATCCTGACTGGATGTACGTCAAAGGAAGGGCAGGAGTCCTATTTCGAGCCTTACCATCAGAGCGACGTCCGACTGCCGTCCGTTCCTCTGATCCTTTCCGACCCCTACCTCTCCATCTGGTCGCCGACGGACAAGCTGAACGAGTCGGTTCCCCAGCATTGGACGGATCAGAAAAAGCCGTTGAACGGATTGCTGAGGGTGGACGGACAGACATACCAGTTTCTGGGGTCCGCCCCGGAACACGTATTCGAGCCTCTGGCCCCCGCCACCGCCGATGAGACATGGAAGGCCCCCGTCTGCTATACCGTACAGAAGGGATTGGAGTGGACACAGCCCGACTTCGACGACAGCAGCTGGCAAGTACAGGAGGCAGCCTGGGGCAGCGAGGGAAACAACATAAAGTCGCGCTGGGGCGGTGACAACAAGGACCTCTACATCCGCCGTACCGTGGAGCTGACGGAGGAACAGCTGAAGAACAAACTGTTCATCCTGTACTCTCACGACGACTGCTTCGAGCTGTACGTCAACGGCACGGAGGTCATCAATACCGGAAACACCTGGCTCAACGACCAGGAGTGCGAGTTGAAGGGCGAGCTCCACGACCTGCTGAAACCCGGCAAGAACCTGATCAGCGCCCATTGCCACAACACCACGGGCGGAGCCTATGCCGACTTTGGTCTGTATGCCGACGTGAAAGGCAAATCGGCACCTGTGATGATGGCCGAGCAGAAGAGCATCGACGTCATGGCCACCAGCAGTTACTACACGTTCGCCTGTGGTCCTGTGGAACTGGACGTGGTTTTCACCGCTCCCATGATAATAGACGATTACGACCTGCTGAGCGCACCCATCAACTACATCTCTTACCAGGTTCGCTCTACCGACGGCAAGGAGCATGAGGTACAATTGTACCTGGGAGCCAGCAGCCTCCTCTCCACCGACAATGCCGGTCAACCAACAATCTCTACGCTGATGGAGAAGAACGGCAAGCGCTATGTTCGCACTGGAACCATCGACCAACCCGTACTGGCAAGGAAGGGCGACGGCGTGTGCATCGACTGGGGATACCTGTACCTGCCGGAGGTGAACGGTGTCGTTTCGATGGGAATGCCCGACCAGATGCAGACATCCTTCGCCACGAGCGGTCAGTTGCCCGCCTGCCCCGACACGATTGTCTGCCGTAAGTCGAGCGAACAGCCGGAGCTGTCCATCGTAAACGACTTCGGAACGGTGGCATCTGCCTCCAGCTACGCCATGCTGGGTTACGACGAGGACGAGGACATCGAATACATGTACCACCGTTACAAGGGCTACTGGGCACACGACGGGCAAGTAGATATCTTCAGCAAGTTCGATGAGCTGAATGGCAAGTACGATGCCATCATGGGACGTTGCCGCGAAATGGATAAGCGAATCTACGACGATGCCTTCGAAGCCGGAGGGCAGGAATATGCCGACATCCTGGCCGGCTCCTATCGTCATGTCATCGCAGCACACAAGCTGTTCCGCGACAAGGACGGCAACCTGCTCTTCTTCAGCAAGGAGAACAACTCCAACGGATGCGTCAACACCGTGGATCTAACCTACCCGTCCTGCCCACTGTTCCTGACCTATAACCCCGAACTGCAAAAGGCGATGATGACGAGCATCATGGAATATAGCCGCAGCGGCCGTTGGACGAAACCCTTCTCTGCCCACGACCTGGGTACCTACCCCATAGCCAATGCGCAGGTATATGGTGCGGACATGCCTATCGAGGAAGCCGGGAATATGCTGATCCTGGCGGCTGCCATCTCGATGGAGGAGAACGACATTTCCTTTGCCAACAAATACTGGGACATCTTCACCACCTGGACGAACTACCTGATGGAGAACGGCCTGGATCCAGCCGACCAACTCTGCACAGACGATTTCGCCGGACATCTGGCTCACAACTGCAACCTGTCCATCAAGGCCATACTGGGTATTGCCGGATATGGCATCATGGCAGGAATGAGGGGCGACGAAGCCACCAAGGAATCCTGTATGCAGAAGGCCAAGGAAATGGCTGCCGTCTGGGAAAAGGACGCCTTTGACGGCGACCATTACCGTCTGACATTCGACGCCGAAGGTTCCTGGAGCCAGAAATACAACATCATCTGGGACAAGATCTGGGGCCTGGGATTGTTCTCGGACAAGGTGTACTCGACAGAACTTGCCTACTACCAGAAGATACAGAACAAATACGGCGTACCCTTGGACAGCCGGGCCACGTTCACCAAGAGCGACTGGGTTATGTGGACGGCATCCCTGGCTTCGGACGAGGCGACCTTCAAGAACCTGATGATGCCTATCTACCGCTACGTGAACGAGGGACCGAAACGTGTTCCCATCGGCGACCTCCACGACACGAACACCGGCGTATGGCTCAGCATGAAGGCCCGCAGCGTAATCGGTGGCTACTGGATGCGTGTCTACGAGGAAAAGAACAAGAAATAATGCATCACGCATGATTAAGAATACCGACGAAATCATCAACAACAATAATCATTCTAAAATCAAAAAAAATATGAAACACATTCTGTTTTCCCTGGCTGCGACCTCACTTCTGATATGCAGCTGTAAACCCGACAACACAACTCCTCCCGAACCATGCGGACCTATCCCCAGCGAACGTCAGTTGGCTTGGCACGAGTTGGAAAGCTATGCCTTCATTCACTTCAACAACAACACCTATCGCGACGTGGAATGGGGTTACGGCGACGCTGACCCCAACGAGTTCAATCCCGAAAAAATGGATGTCCAGCAATGGGTAGATGCCATCAAGGCCGCTGGATTGAAGGGTGTCCTGATTACCGCCAAGCACCACGACGGATTCTGTCTGTGGCCCAGCGAGTTTACCGACTACAGCGTGAAGGCCAGCAAGTGGCGCGACGGAAAGGGTGACGTAGTGGGCGATTTGTCTGAGGCCTGCAAGAAGAACGGCCTGAAATTCGGTGTCTATCTGTCTCCCTGGGATCGCCACGATTCACGCTACGGCACACCAGACTACATCGAATACTACCGCAACCAGCTGACCGAGCTGATTACGAAATACGGTCCTATCTTCGAGTTCTGGCAGGACGGTGCCAATGGTGGCGACGGTTACTATGGCGGCCTCAACGAGAAGCGTTCCGTGGACAGAGCAACCTATTACGATTGGAAGACAACCAACGAACTGATCCACAAACTGCAACCCGAAGCTTGTATTTTCAGCGACGGTGGTCCCGATATACGCTGGTGCGGCAACGAGAGCGGTTACGTTGGTGAAACGAACTGGGGTATGATAAAAGGGGACGAGTTCTATCCCGGTGTGGAAGGCAAGGGTGAATTCCTGAACGGAGGCGACCTGGAAGGTACGGATTGGATTCCTGCCGAAGTGGACGTTTCCATCCGCCCGGGATGGTTCTGGCACGAGAGTCAGAACGATCAGGTGAAGAGCGTTGACCAGTTGCTGGACATCTACTACAACTCCGTAGGTCGCGGTGCCAACCTGATCCTGAACATTCCGCCTAACAAGGATGGTCTCTTCAACGACGAGGACGTTCGCTCACTCCAAGGACTGGGCAAGGCCCTGGAAGCAGAATTCGGCAACTGCCTGAACGGAGAGATTGCCAAGGTTGAGGCTTCCAATGTACGCGGACGCAACTTCGCTCCCAACATGGCTACCGACGACGACAAGGAAACCTATTGGGCTACCGATGACAGCGTAAAGGCCGCTACCCTGACCTGCACCTTCAAGCAGCCCACTACCGTGAACCGTGCCATGATATGCGAATACCTACCTTTGGGACAGCGCGTCAGCTCTTTCCGCCTGGAAGCAGAGAATGCCAACGGCGAATGGACAGAGGTGGCCAACGCCACTACCATCGGTCACAAGCGCCTCCTTCGCTTCGACGACATCGAGACCAAGGCCCTGCGCTTCACCATTACCGATTCCAGAGCTTGCCCCGTTATTTCGGAAGTCAAGTTCTTCGAATCTTCGTATAAGAAGGGCGAATAATGGCACAAGAGGAATCCATCGAGGGTAAGATCATCATCAAGGGTGCGCGGGTCAACAACCTGCAAAACATCGATGTCAGCATACCGCGCGACAAGTTCGTGGTCATCACCGGATTGAGCGGCAGCGGCAAGAGCAGTTTGGCATTCGACACGCTGTACGCCGAAGGGCAGAGGCGCTATGTGGAGAGCCTTAGCAGTTACGCCCGCCAGTTCCTTGGCCGGCTGAGCAAGCCGGAATGTGACTACATCCGAGGGATTCCGCCAGCCATAGCCATAGAGCAGAAAGTGTCCAGCAGAAACCCAAGGAGCACCGTGGGTACAAGTACCGAAATCTACGAGTACCTGCGGCTGCTCTTTTCCCGTGTAGGGCACACCTTCAGCCCCATCAGCGGCAAGGAAGTGCGTCGCCACACTACCGAGGACGTGGTTCATTGTATGCTTGCTCACGAGCCGGGGACACGCTTTATGGTACTCTGTCCCTTTCAGACACCCACTGGTAGAACACTAACCCAGCAACTGGAAATATGCAAGAAGAACGGATTCAGCCGTGTAGTGGTGAACGGGGAAATCTGGCAGATCGACGACCTGCTTGCCTCGGACGCACCGCTCTCCGATACCGCCGACCTGCTTCTGCTGATTGACCGTATGTCCGTAAAGGACGAGAAAGACACCATTTCCCGACTGACGGATTCAGCCGAAACAGCTTTCTACGAAGGGGGAGGCACCTGCGTGCTGTCCTTCCTGCCCGATGGTGAAAGACATTCGTTCTGCACCCGTTTCGAAGCCGACGGCATCCAGTTTGAGGAACCCACCGACAACCTCTTTGCCTTCAATTCCCCCATGGGTGCATGCCCCGAATGCGAGGGCTTCGGCCGTATCATGGGCATCGATGAGCATCTGGTCATTCCCAACAGTTCCCTGAGCCTGTACCAGGGAGCCGTAGTATGCTGGCGGGGAGAGAAGATGAGCGAATGGAAGGACTGGTTCATCCGCTTCAATTCCGAACGCGGGTTTCCCATCTTCACACCGTATTTCCAACTGACACAGCAAGAGAAAGACTGGCTCTGGCACGGCACCATACCTCGCTACGTCCCTCAGGACAAGCAGGAACTCTTTCCCGAAGAGAAGGAATGGGGGTTGGTGAGCATAGACGCCTTTTTCGACATGCTACGTCAGGGGCAATACAAGATACAGAACCGCGTGATGCTGGCTCGATACCGGGGCAAGACGACCTGCCCCAAGTGCCACGGCACCCGGTTGCGCCCGGAGGCCGACTATGTGAAAGTGGGCGGATGCAGTATCACGCAGTTGGTGGAAATGCCCGTCTCCGACCTGAAAGAATGGTTCGCCAATCTGAAAATCACCAAGGATGAACGTCTGATAGCCAAGCGCATCCTGTTGGAGATAGAGAGCCGTCTGCAATTCCTACAGGACGTGGGATTGGGATACCTGACGCTCAATCGCCTCTCCAACAGCTTGTCCGGCGGAGAAAGCCAGCGTATCAACCTGGCCACCAGCTTGGGCAGCAGTTTGGAAGGTTCGCTGTACATCCTGGACGAACCCAGCATCGGCCTTCATAGTCGTGACACACACCTGTTAATAAAGGTACTCAAGCAACTGCGCGACCTGGGCAACACCGTAGTGGTGGTCGAGCACGACGAGGAGATCATCCGCAGCGCCGACTACATCATCGACATCGGCCCCGAAGCCGGACGTCTGGGTGGAAAAGTCGTGTACCAGGGACCACCACCCACGGCCAAGAGCCACGTTACGGGAGAGGGACACACCTTCGCCTTCCTCACCGGGCAGGAACTGATTCCCGTCCCGACCTCCAGGAGGCGCTGGAACAGCAACGTGGAAATACTGGGAGCACGCGCCAACAACCTGAAAGGCATCGACGTACGATTCCCTCTGCACGTGATGACCGCCGTAACGGGTGTCAGCGGCAGCGGAAAGAGCAGTCTTGTGCGCGACATCTTCTACAATGCCATGAAACGCCAGCTCGACCAGGTGGCCGACCGTCCCGGCGAGTTCCTCTCCCTGGAGGGGGACCTGAAAACGGTCAAGGCCATCGAGTTCGTGGATCAGAACCCGATAGGGAAAAGCACACGCTCCAACCCCGTGACCTACGTCAAGGCATGGGACGAGATACGTAAGCTCTACGCCTCACTGCCCCTGGCTAAACAGATGGGCTACGGGCCGGGCTTTTTCAGTTTCAATTCCGAGGGAGGCCGCTGCGAGGAATGCAAGGGGGAAGGCACCATCACCGTGGAGATGCAGTTCATGGCCGACCTGGTACTGCAATGCGAGAGCTGTCACGGTATGCGCTTCAAGCAGGACATCCTGGAAGTCCGTTTCCACGAGAAGAACGTCAACGACCTTCTCAACATGACCATCAACCAGGCCATGGAGTTCTTCACCGAGTACCGGCAACCACGCATCACCAGGCTTCTGAAACCCTTGCAAGACGTCGGTTTGGGATACATCAAGCTGGGACAATCCTCCTCCACCCTGTCCGGCGGAGAAAACCAGCGCGTCAAGTTGGCCTACTACCTGAGTATGGAACGTAGGGAACACACCATCTTCATCTTCGACGAACCTACCACCGGGCTTCATTTCCACGACATCAAGAAACTGCTTACTGCCTTCGATGCGCTCCTGGATCGGGGTAACACCATCATCGTCATCGAGCACAACCTGGACGTTATCAAATGCGCCGACTACGTCATCGACTTAGGGCCAGAGGGAGGTGCCGAGGGAGGACAGCTCGTAGCATGTGGTACACCGGAGAAGATACAGGATTGCCCCACCAGCTATACAGGACGGTTCCTGAAAGAAAAACTGAGGAAAAAGGAATAACCCGCCTTACAAGAAAGCCCCCCATGGTGTATGCCACAGGGGGGCTTCCTATGAGGGTGTTCCCGTTAGAAATAGAAACCGAAGCCGACGCGCAAACCTACGGAACTGAAATCAGAGAAATGATTCATACTGATGTCGTAGTACACGGCAGGCTCTAAGCTGACATAATGGTTCAGATAGAAGCAATAGCCAACCTCTGGCGTCAGGAAAATGTTGTTGATCTTGTTGTAACCGGGAGTGTTGATGTACTGGTATTTCAAGCCGAGGTTCATATACAGGCCGTTCTGCTCGATATAATAGCGACCGCCGGCACCCAAGCTGAACTTATCGTAACTGTCCCTGTGGTCGTATCCCAAGCGGCCATAGACCATCCAGGCATCCTGGACGAAGACACCGCCCGTGGCATCCAGACCAAGGTTAAATTTCTCCTTGCTGTTGAAATGCATGTTCAAAGCTGTCATGGAGGTGTTGAAATAGGATGTGTACTGCTCGAACTGAGCCGATGCGCTCAGGGAAATCACTGTAAGGAACAGCGCCAAAAAGATTTTCTTCATACGATTTATTTTTAGTTGTTTGAAAAATCGGTTGCTTTATGGTGCAAATGTACGCAATTCCATTCATAATTCATACTTCTTAATTCTTAATTTTTGTCAAATTCCGCAAATTCCGTCAACATGCAAGCAGAATTGTTAATAATGCATGACGTTTCCTGTATAATACCTTATTTTAATTATGAATTATGCATAATTATAACTACCTTTGTAAATCAATATTTCCGAAATGGCTACGATAAAAATTTCTACGGAAAAGTGCAGACAATGCGGTTTGTGTGCACAGGTCTGTCCCTCGGGTGTCCTGAGCACCGAAGGACAAGGGGGGGCTACTATCGTGGGACACCCCGGAAGGTGCATCGAATGTGGTCACTGCATAGACGTATGCGCCCAGGATGCCATACAGCATGAATCGTTCCCCCAGAACAAGATCCACGAGATAAACCGTGCACTGCTCCCCTCTCCGGAAAGCATACTGGAACTGATTCGCTCGCGACGCAGCAACCGTACCATCACAAAGAAAGACATTCCGCAAGCTTCGCTCGACATGATACTGGAAGCAGCCAGCTACGCCCCGACGGCCGAGAACTCGCGCCTGGTCAGGTTGCATCTGATAACGGAGCAAGACGGAGTACAGGCGGTGGAAGATGCTACGATGATTTTTTTCATGCGGTTGGCACGTATTCTGATGAATCCCGTGATAAAGTGTCTGCTACGGCCCTTCATGAAGAAACTGTACGATGAGGCACCGGCCCTGATGGCCATGAACGAGGAGTGGAAAAGGGGGAAGCACCCCGCAACCTGCGAAGCTAAGGTCTTGTTGGCATTCACCGCTCCCAAGGGCTACGACTTCGGATGGCAGGATTGCAACCTGGCCTACCAGAACGCATCCCTCATGGCAGAATCCCTGGGGGTGTCGCAGATTTACATGGGCTTTGTGGTCACGGCCTTGAAAATGATGGGCAACAAACGTGCAGGGAAACTGTTCAAGTTGCCAAAGAGCGAAAAGGTCTATGCCCTGATGGCCCTGGGAATGCCTGCCGTCCAGTATAAGAAATACGTTGAACGAAGGGATAATTATAATTCATAATGCATAATGCATAATGCATAATTAAAAGTTGAGCAAACGAACATCAGTCACAATGAAGAGAATCCTGTTTTTTCTATTCCATATCATACTGACCGCCGCCCTGTCGGCACAAACCATCTACACCGTGTGCGACCCTATGCCTAAGAGAGAAGTGCGAGGGGTATGGCTGACAACATTGAGCGGACTTGACTGGCCAAAAGAGAAGGCCACCTCGGAAAGCGGAAGGGCCAAGCAGAAAGCAGAGCTGTGCAAGATACTGGACCAGTTGCAACAGTGCGGCATGAACACCGTCTTCCTGCAGACGCGCGTCAGGGGGAGCGTCATCTACCCCAGCAAGATAGAACCCTGGGACGTGGCCCTGACCGGACAGTACGACAAGGACCCTGGTTACGACCCATTGGCCTTTGCCATAGAGGAGACGCACAAGAGGGGGATGGAACTGCACGCATGGATCGTGACCATTCCCAGTTTCAAGATTGCACAGGCCCAGAAGATGGGAAAGAAGAGCCTGCTGCATACCCACCCCACCCTGCTGCGCAAGCATCAGGACACGTACTACCTGGATCCGGGAATGCCGGGCGTGAGCGACTACCTGGCAAGCATCTGTCAGGAGATCGTAGAGAAATACGACGTGGACGGCATCCATCTGGACTATATCCGCTACCCGGAGAACGCAGCGGCCTTCCCCGACGGGCAGACCTACAAGAAATACGGTCCGCAGGGACAGGAAAAACAGAACGACAAAGGCAAAAAGACAGCCAAGCAAACGGGCAAGAACACAGCCAAAAGCACGGAGCCGGTAAAGCCGGAGGCAAAGAACGATTGGAGGCGCAACAACATAACGGCCATCGTGCGGCAGATGAACAATACCATAAAGAGCCGCAAGCCCTGGGTACGGTTCAGTTGCTCGCCCGTAGGCAAGTTCGACGACGTGGCACGCTTCTCGGCCAAGGGATGGGCGGCCTACAGCACCGTTTTCCAGGATGCCCAGGGATGGCTGCGCGAGGGCATTATGGACATGCTCTGCCCGATGATGTATTTCGAGGGAGACCATTTCTACCCCTTTGCAGCCGATTGGCAGGAGAACGCCCACGGCAGGATCATCGCCCCGGGACTGGGCATCTATTTCCTGCACCCCAAGGAGCGCGACTGGAGCCTGGGAATCGTGCAGCGCGAACTGAACTACATACGGCAACAGGGGTTGCAGGGACAGGCATACTTCCGCAGCAAGTTCCTGACGGACAACACCAAGGGTATCTACGACTACCTGGAACAGACCTACTACCCCTATCGGGCGCTGACACCGGCCCTTACCTGGCAGAACAGTACGGCACCGGATACGCCCAAATTCGACAAGCGGGAACGGCAGAACGGCATTATGGAGAGAATAACATGGAAACCGGTGGAGAAGGACGGGCAACCCTGCCGATACGTGATCTATGCCAGCAAGGAGACACAACTGGACATCTCCAGGCCGGAAAACATCGTCTGCATCGTCCGGGAACCGGAATACACCTACAACCTGCTGTCGGCAACGCTGTACGACCTGCACCTGGCCATCACGGCACTCGACCGCTTTGGCAACGAGAGCGCACCACTGGAAATAGAAGATTAATTCAACTTTCTCAAGTTATAAAACCCTGAAAGAATAACATAGGGCTTCCGCCACTACGCTATATTATGTCGTCCGTACCGGACTTCACACAGCAAAATAGATAGGGGATATTTTTGTACTACACAACTTTTTGACCTGTCGGTCGAACCTGCTTCCACTCGGCAAAGTTGACTTCGTCGAGCTCTTCGACCTTCAAGCAAGCATGGCTCTGCTCTCGCTTACACGCAGTTTTCTTTGTTTCTTGGTTTTCTTTGTTTTCTTTGTTTTCTTTGTTGCCCCCTCTCAACTATGTATAAAATTTTATATAAAAGAATAAAAATAAAAAAATTTTTTTATAAAAATTAATAAGGTACGCAATTTACTTATCACGTGCGAGGACAACTACCCCCAGCAAAGAAAACAAAGAAAACAAAGAAAACAAAGATTTCAAAGTCCGGCTTGGTAATATCGAATATCGCGCTGTGTGTGTATTTATATCGCGCTGTGCGTTGCATCTGTCCGAACTATTTGCAATCTGCCATCGAAGAGTCGGGATAATTCCATCGCGCCGCGCGTGTAAT
>JAZLIY010000103.1:0-14285 GCA_045617645.1 Bacteroidaceae bacterium
AAAAGACCCATTGAGGAATCTTACGAATCGAACAGGGATAGACTTATCGTATTTGACGATGAGCTCCCCAAATGGAATTATCTCATCAAGTGCGCAACCGCATGAGATTTTGTCGGAAGTTATTATTTAACCATTACTAAGCCCACTAAAATGACAATAAAAAAAGCACAAGAGAAAGTTGATGAATGGATAAAATCGTATGGCGTTCGCTACTTTAATGAACTGACAAATATGGTCTGCCTGACAGAAGAAGTAGGAGAACTGGCGCGTATTATGGCTCGAAAATACGGAGAACAATCATTCAAAGAGGGAGAAAATGAAGATCCCAGCGAAGAAATGGCAGACATACTTTGGGTGCTTATTTGTTTGGCAAACCAAACTGGCGTTGACCTAACAACCGCATTGGAGAAAAGTTTTGAGAAAAAGACAAAACGAGATGTTAACAGACACAAAAATAACACAAAACTACAATAAGATATGGTGGAACAGAACAAATACGATCAAATGTTCGGCATGTATAACACACAATTGGACGATGCCGAGATTAAAGCAAAAGTTGCCCAAATAATCGAAGAAAAGCTTCCAGAAAACGATACAAGGAAGATACGGAAATTCCTTATGGGCAGCATAGAGCTGACAACCCTAAAAAGCACCGACAGCGAAGAAAGCGTATTAAAATTTACTGAAAAAGTAAACGAATTCGAAGACAAATACCCCGACCTTCCACATGTAGCCACTATTTGTGTTTACCCTTGCTTTGCAAGCATCGTCAGCCAGAGTTTGGAAGTTGAAGACGTGGAAGTGGCATGCGTAAGTGGAAATTTCCCGTCTTCACAGGCAACGATTGAAGTCAAGACTGTAGAAACGGCATTAGCGCTGAAAGACGGTGCAACGGAAATTGATATCGTAATGAGCGTGGGCAAATTCTTAAGTGGCGATTATGAAACTGTCTGCGACGAAATAAGCGAACTGAAAGCTGTCTGTGGAGATAAGAAAATGAAGGTTATCTTGGAAACGGGATTACTCGGAAGTGCAGAAAACATAAAGAAGGCATCATTGATGGCTATGTATGCAGGTGCCGACTACATAAAAACAAGTACAGGGAAAGAAAAACCTGCGGCCACTCCCGAAGCAGCCTACGTTATGTGTCAAGCAATAAAAGAGTATTATGAAAAGACAGGAATACAAATCGGCTTCAAGCCTGCCGGTGGGCTAAACACCGTAAAAGATGCTATTGCTTATTACACTATAGTAAAAGAAGTGTTAGGTGAAAAATGGCTTACGAACCAATGGTTCCGTCTTGGCACTAGCCGATTGGCCAATTTGTTGTTAAGTGACCTGCTGGAAGAAAATACGATATTCTTTTAACCCTTTTGAGAGCAAAATATTTCCACCCTGTGGCAAGATTAAATGAGAATACGGGATTCTCGTAAAGGCAAAAAGTAAACTATATATTTCTTTTTTAGGCGTTTAAGCAAGAAAAACAAGTAAAGAAAAACTTCTAATCTAGAAAGAATATGAAAAAAACAACTATTCTACCCCTCATCATTGGAGTATTCATCCTTTCTTCATGTGTAGTAAGCAAGAAAAAATACGAAATAGCTGAAGCTGGTCGTTGGGCGGCCTTATATAGCAGAGATAGTCTAGCAGATTTATTGGATGGAAGCAGAAAACAGTGCGATGTACTGATGCAGGACACTACTCTACTCGGAAACAGTTTGCGCAACTATCAGACCCTACTGACAAACAACATGAACGAGAAAGAAAAATTGAACGCATCACTTGCTCAAAAGATTGGCGAACTGGGAGAACGAGAGAAAACCATTCTCCAACTGCAAAACATGATAAACGAGCAGAACAACAAAGTGAAGAATCTGCTCAGTAGCGTAAAGGACGCATTGATGGGATTCAATAGTGATGAACTGACGGTAAGAGAAGAAGGCGGTAAAGTGTATGTTGCCATGAGCGACAAATTACTTTTCGAATCCGGAAAAGCCATTGTGAACGAACAAGGGAAAAACGCTTTGGGTAAATTAGCAGAAGTTCTAAACAGACAAACTGACATAGACGTGTATATTGAAGGTCACACCGACAGCGTACCCATAAAGACGGCCATCTATCAGGACAACTGGGATTTAAGTGTCATAAGAGCCACCAGCGTTGTACGTATCCTGACAGAAACATATGGTGTGAACCCCTTGCAGATCCAACCTTGCGGACGCGGAGAATTCAAGCCCATTGATGATAATGGAAGTGTAGAAGGACGAGCCAGAAACCGCAGAACGGAAATCATTATGGCTCCGAAATTGGATAAACTCTTCCAGATGTTGCAGAACAATTAAAACATGCGGTTACTCGCATAATCGATGTATTCCAACAAGGATTCAGTGATGGCTGAATCCTTGTTTTCTTCTACCAAGCCCCTTGCCATCATCCGAAATTCGTCTATGGCCCAATGTGCATATTCTATGCCATCATTTTCTTTTGCAAAACGAATCAATCGATTGATCTCTTCGGCTGAAGCTTCACCAGAACGTACCTTCCTGGCTAAAAGAAACATTTCATCATCGGATGCCTTCAACAAGGCATGGATAACAGGAAGAGTCAGCTTTCCTTCCTTCATATCATTTCCTATCGGCTTGCCCACATCTATGGAAGCATCGTAATCAAACAGATCATCACGAAGCTGAAAACTAACCCCTATCAATTGACCTATCTGCCGCATCCTCTCCACATCATCCGGTGATCCTCCTGCTAATAAGGCACCGGCTTGGGCACAAACAGCAAACAATGACGCAGTTTTTTTGCGAATAATCTCATAGTAAGAGGCTTCTTCTATCTTGTCATATGACGTAACGTCTAATTGCAAAAGTTCACCATCAGCCAAAGACTGACCAAGTTGTCCGACATAGGACAAAAACTGTGTGTTTTGGGTAAACGCCGCATGTTGTATAGCTTTACTCAACAGAAAATCACCAACCAGAACCGCTGCCTGATTATCCAGCAAAGCGTTGACTGATGCCTGTCCCCGACGACGGTCGCTTTCATCTACTACATCGTCATGCACCAACGATGCCGTATGCAAGAGTTCCAGGGATATGGCTGCATTGACAACATCTTGATTTACCTTCCCTACCATACGAGCAGAAAGGAAAACCAACATGGGACGCATCAACTTCCCAGTCCGTTGCAAAATATGCGAAAGAGCCGTTTGCAAAAGCGGATTGCCATGCTGCATGGTTTGCCTGAATTGCTCATTAAAAAGCTGCAAATCATCTGCTATGGAAGCCTGTATTTTCTTAATATAATCCACAAAATATGTTTTGGAGTTGCAAAAATACACAAAAAAGATGACCAATTCATATTTTTTGTCTAATTTTACAAAAAAATAAAGATAAAGTATGCAGAAACTGTACCTACTCGATGCCTATGCACTCATCTATCGTGCATATTATGCTTTTATCAAAAATCCCAGAATTAACTCAAAGGGGGAAAATACCTCAGCCATTCTTGGATTCGTAAACACATTAGAAGAGGTCCTTGTAAAGGAGCATCCTACCCATATCGGAGTAGCATTTGATCCACAAGGGGGAACATTCCGACACGAAGCCTATCCCGCATATAAAGCTCAACGGGAAGAGACACCTGAGGCCATTCGCTTTGCCGTACCTTATATAAAAAAAATACTGAAAGCCTATAACATCCCCATCCTGGAAGTGAATGGCTTCGAGGCCGACGATGTAATAGGAACGCTGGCACATCAGGCAGATGAACAACACATCGAGACATATATGATGACACCCGACAAGGATTACGGACAATTGGTTACAGACATCGTGAAAATCTATCGTCCGGCCTTGGGAAAAAGCGGAGCCGAGATACTAGGACCACAGGAAATAAATCAAAAATGGGGGCTCTCCCACCCTACTCAAGTCATTGATATGCTTGGATTAATGGGAGATACGGCGGACAATATTCCGGGATGTCCCGGTGTCGGAGAAAAGACTGCGGCCAAACTGATACAAGAGTTCGGAAACACAGATAACCTTCTGAAAAACATCAATCAATTAAAAGGAGCGCTAAAACAGAAAATAGAGGAGAATCAAGAGAAGATTACCCTCAGTAAATGGCTTGCAACTATATGCACCAACGTTCCAATCCGACTGGATATGGAACAACTTAAAATACAGGAACCCAACGAGGAGGAACTGATGGAATTGTTCGAGCAATTGGAATTTCGTACCATGATGCGCAGAAAACAAGCACAGGCTCCCGCAGCACCTAAAAAGACCGAGCCATTGCAAGGAGATTTATTCTCAGGTTTCGAAATTCAGCAAGCCCAAGCACCGACCGACCTTTTCTCGATGGAAGAAACAGAAAGCAATCTGGCTTCCTATTATACCATTAAACCCGACTACCAACTGATAGATACTCCAGAGAAACGTTGCGAACTCATCCGTATTTTGAAGAATTCCAATGAAATATGCATGGATACAGAAACCACCAGCACGGATGCCATAAGTGCCCGTCTTGTAGGATTTAGTTTCAGCATAGAACCTGGAAAAGCCTGGTATGTGCCTTTTTCAACACAGGAAGCATTAGAGGAATTCAAGTTTATTTACGAGAATCCCGACACATTGAAAATTGGGCAAAATCTAAAATACGATCTGCAAGTGCTACAAAACTATGGGATAGAACTGAAAGGGCGTATGTTCGACACCATGATAGCCCACTATCTCCTTCATCCGGAGATGCGACACGGAATGGATTATCTGGCAGAAGCGTATCTCCGTTACCAGACCATCCACATAGATGAACTGATAGGAAAGGGTAGGGGACAGAAATCCATGTCCGACCTCACCCCGGAACAGATATACATCTATGCGTGCGAGGACGCCGACATCACCCTACAACTCTATCGTCTATTCGCTCCGCAACTACAAGAGGGGGGGTACACAGAGCTTTTCTGGGACATTGAAATGCCCTTGATGCCCGTGCTTGCCTATATGGAACGAAACGGTGTGTGCATCGACCAGAGCGGTTTGCAAGAAACCTCTCTGCTTTTCACCAAACGGATGAACGAATTGGAAGCAGAGATTCACCAACAGGCCGGCATCAAATTCAATATTTCCTCCCCCAAACAAGTTGGAGAGGTGCTTTTCGACCAGTTGCACATCATAGAAAAAGCAAAGAAGACAAAAGGTGGACAATATGCTACCAACGAAGAAATTCTGGAAGGGTTGAGGGGAAAACATCCTATTGTAGAGAAAATCCTGGATTACAGAGGAGTCAAGAAACTACTGAACACCTATATCGACACACTACCGCAACTGGTAAATCCTTCTACTGGACACATACACACCTCATTCAACCAGACAATTACCACCACAGGTCGTCTGTCCAGTAGCAATCCCAACCTGCAAAACATTCCCGTGCGTGACGAACAGGGCAAAGAGGTGCGCAAAGCTTTCGTACCGGAAGAAGGGCAAGAGTTTTTCAGCGCCGATTACAGCCAAATAGAATTGCGCATCATGGCACATTTGAGCCAGGACAAGCATCTGATAGAGGCGTTTCGGCAGGGACAGGACATCCATGCAGCTACGGCGGCCAAGATTTTCAAGAAAGAGATTGCCGATGTTACAAGTGAAGAAAGGCGCAAGGCCAAGACGGCGAACTTCGGTATCATCTATGGTATCAGCGCTTTTGGTCTGGCCGAACGGATGGGCGTAAGTCGCTCGGAAGCCCGTACACTCATCGATGAATACTTTGCTGCCTATCCCGGTGTAAAGGAATACATGACGCGAAGCATCGGCATGGCGCGTGACAAGGGCTATACAGAAACAATCTTCCATCGCCGTTGCTATCTGCCGGACATACACAGTCACAATGCCGTAGTGCGTGGATATGCCGAACGCAATGCCATAAATGCTCCCATTCAGGGTAGTGCTGCCGACATCATAAAGATTGCCATGATACGCGTTTACCGGAGAATGAAGGCCGAGGGCATCCGTAGCAAGATGATTCTACAAGTACACGACGAATTAAACTTCACCGTCCTGCCCCAGGAAAAGGAACATCTACAACAAATCGTATTGGAGGAAATGCAGAATGCCTGTCAGATGTCCGTTCCCCTCATTGCCGATTGCGGCTGGGGAAAGAACTGGTTGGAAGCACACTAGCGAGGCCCTCTCTTATCACGTGTCAGTACGCTGACACATCGGGTGCAATGGGTTATTATCCCATATCAAAAATATCACAATACATTTGACGTCTCCTCTTACAACTCATTCCGTTCGGGCAAAGCAAAATTATGCATTATGCATTATGAATTATGCATTATAATAACTATCTTTGCGGTCGCAAAAGAAAAATAATAGAGTTTTATGGCACTGAAAGCTGGTATAGTAGGACTTCCCAATGTAGGAAAATCAACCCTTTTCAATTGTCTGTCAAGTGCTAAGGCACAGGCAGCAAATTTCCCGTTTTGTACAATTGATGCCCAATTGGGGCAAGTGAGCGTTCCCGATGAACGACTGACTAAATTGGCCGAACTAGTACACCCAGGACGCATCGTACCAGCCGTGTGCGACATTGTGGACATTGCAGGATTGGTAAAAGGTGCCAGTCAGGGTGAGGGACTGGGCAACCAATTCCTGGCCAACATACGCGAGTGCGACGCCATCATCCATGTACTGCGTTGCTTCGATGATCCGAACATCGTACATGTGGATGGTTCCGTGGATCCCGTGCGCGACAAGGAAATCATCGATGCCGAATTGCAGATCAAGGACTTGGATACTGTAGAGAACCGCATAAAGAAGGTGGAAAAGCAAGCTAAGGTGGGTGGCGACAAGATGGCCAAGGTGGAACTGGATGTACTGCTGAAATACAAGGAAGCATTGGAGAAGGGATTGAGTGCCCGCACCGTGTCCTTCGAGAGCGAGGATGAAATCGCCGCAGCCAAGAGCCTGTTCCTGCTGACAACCAAACCGGTTCTGTATGTATGTAACGTGGACGATGCATCAGCTTCCAATGGAAACCAATACACCGAAGCCGTGGCCAAGGCCATAGAGGGCGAGGAAGCCGAAATGCTCATCATCAGCGCACAAACAGAAGCCGACATTGCGGAACTGGAAACATATGAGGAAAAACAGATGTTCCTGGAGGATATGGGATTGAGCGAGAGCGGTTGTAATCGCCTTATAAAGGCCATCTACCATCTGCTGACCCTCCAAACCTTCATCACAGCCGGCGAAATGGAAGTAAAAGCCTGGACATTCCGTAAGGGATGGAAGGCTCCCCAATGTGCAGGTGTCATCCACACCGATTTTGAGAAAGGATTCATCCGTGCCGAGGTTATCAAGTACGATGACTACATTCAATATGGAAGCGAAGCAGCCGTACGCGAAGCCGGAAAAATGGGTGTAGAAGGAAAAGATTACGAGGTTCAGGACGGCGACATTATGCACTTCCGATTCAACGTATAACACATGGACACTGCTTTGTTTATCACTTGGCATCCCGATGTGGTGGCCATAGACCTGGGATTCTTTGCCATACGCTGGTATTCTCTCTGTTGGGCATTGGGATTGATGGGGGTTTACCTGCTCATGCACCACATCTATCGCGAACAGAAACTCAGTGATGAGAAGTTTGAACCGTTGTTCATCTATTGTTTCTTGGGTATACTGATAGGTGCCCGACTGGGACATTGCCTTTTCTACGAACCACAATATTTCCTATCGCATCCCGTAGAAATGTTCCTTCCCATCCGCAACATTCCCGGTGAGGGGTGGAAGTTTACAGGCTACGAAGGGCTGGCCAGTCACGGAGGAACCATTGGATTGATGATAGCCCTTTGGCTTTATTCACGCAAGACGGGCGTCAAACTGATTCATGTTCTGGATAATGTGGCAATCGTTACGCCCATCTGCGCCTGCGCCATCCGTTTGGGCAACCTGATGAACAGCGAAATCATCGGCCGTCCGACGAATGTACCTTGGGCGTTCGTCTTCGAGCGTGTAGATACCGTTCCCCGTCATCCGGGACAGTTATACGAAGCCATCTGCTATGCAATCTTCTTCTTTGTGGGGTGGTGTTTTTATAGGAAATATCCGCAGCGAGTAGGCACAGGATGGTTCTTCGGACTTTGCCTTTTCCTAATCTTCACAAGCCGAATCCTCATCGAATATACGAAGGAAAACCAAGTGGATTTCGAGAGCGGAATGCTCTTTAACATGGGACAGTTACTCAGCGTTCCATTCGTTCTGCTCGGTATCTGGTGCATGAAGCGCGCTACAAGCGGACACCAAAGGTAAGCGACTCTACTTCCCCTTTACCAGCTTTTTTATTTCGTTGAGCTTGTTCAATGCCTCGATGGGTGTCAGGTTGTTGACGTCCAAGTGAAGGACTTCGTCCCTTATCTGTTCCAGAACAGGGTCATCCAATTGGAAAAAGTTCATCTGCATCCCGTTATCCGGCTCTACACCTACAATGGTTCCCTTTCCCACACCTTCACGATTCATACTCTCTTCCAACTGACGAAGTACCGTATTGGCACGTTTCACAATGACGGAAGGCATACCGGCCAACTTTGCTACGTGAATGCCGAAACTATGTTCTGAACCGCCACGTTCCAGTTTGCGCAGAAAGATAACACGTCCATCCACCTCACGCACCGAAACGTTGAAGTTTTGGATGCGCGGAAAGTTCTTTTCCATCTCGTTCAGTTCGTGGTAATGGGTGGCAAAGAGCGTACGGGCATGCCCCGTCTTGTTTTCGTGGATGTATTCCACAATAGACCATGCTATACTGATACCATCATAGGTACTGGTACCACGACCTAACTCATCGAACAAGACAAGGCTACGGGCCGAAAGGTTATTCAGGATGTTTGCGGCCTCGTTCATCTCCACCATGAAGGTACTCTCGCCGAGAGAGATATTGTCACTGGCACCTACACGTGTGAAAATCTTATCCACATAGCCGATACGGGCACTCTCTGCCGGAACGAAACTGCCTATCTGCGCCAACAGGACGATGAGAGCCGTCTGACGGAGCAAGGCGCTCTTTCCCGCCATATTAGGACCTGTGATGATGAGTATCTGCTGTGTCTGCGTGTCCGTGAAAACATCGTTCGCCACATACCTATCGCCCACAGGCATTTGCTTTTCTATGACAGGATGACGGCCCTGGTGAATGTCCAGCACATCCGATTCGTCCACAACAGGGCGCATGTAATTATTTTCACGGGCACTCACGGCAAAGGAATGCAAGCAATCCAGATGAGCCACAAGAGCCGCATCCGCCTGAATGGCTTCCACATACTTTGCCAGTTCAGCAATCAGATCCAGGAACAATCTCGACTCCAATACCTGAATACGCTCCTCTGCACCCATGATCTTCTCCTCGTATTCCTTCAATTCCTGTGTTATATAGCGCTCTGCCTGCACAAGCGTCTGCTTGCGTACCCATTCCTGCGGAACCTTGTCCTTGAATGTGTTACGCACTTCCAGATAATACCCGAACACATTATTGTAACCGATTTTCAGGCTTTGTATGCCCGTTGCCTCGGCCTCTCGTTGCTGCAACTGCAAAAGGTAATCCTTTCCGCTGTAAGCAATGCGCCTCAGTTCATCCAGTTCATCGCTTACACCGCTGGCTATCACTCCGCCTTTTGCCAGGAGTAGGGGAGGATCGGGTTGAATCTCGCGTGCTATCCTATCACGTATTTCTGCACAGAGGTTAATCCTTTCACCTATGCAATGAAGCGTATCATCCTGAGCCTGTTCGCAAACGGCCTTTATGGGCTCTATGGCCTGCAGGGCCACTCTCATCTGCACTACATCACGTGGAGACACACGCCCTGTACTGACCTTGCTCGCTATTCGTTCCAGATCTCCGATGCATTGCAATTGGGTATATACCAAATCGCGGAATTCAGGTTCGCGGAAGAAGTAGTCCACAACGTCCTGGCGCTCCTTAATCTGACGGACATCCTTCAAGGGGAACATTAGCCATCGACGAAGCAAACGACCGCCCATCGGGGTACAAGTTTTGTCTATCACGTCCAGAAGCGAGATGCCACCCTCGTTCATGGGTGCCAATAACTCCAAACTGCGTACCGTAAACTTGTCCAGCCGAACGAACCTCTCCTCCTCTATCCTGCGGAGCGACGTTATGTGACCAAGTTGCAAATGTTGCGTTATCTCCAGATATTGAAGCACAACGCCCGCTGCCACAATGCCACTGTTCAGGTGATCTACACCGAAGCCTTTCAGGTTCTTTACCTCGAAATGCTTGCGCAGTTTTTCCCGGGCCGTGGATTCCGTAAAGACCCAATCATCCAATTCAAAGGTAATGTATCTTGTTCCGAAAGAGCCCTCGAACATGCCTCGCTTCCCCTTTTCGTACAGCACCTCCTTGGGGCCGAAACTGCCCATCAGCTTTTCCACATATTCCGTAGTTCCCTCCGCCAACAGGAACTCACCCGTGCTGATGTCCAAAAGGGAAAGGCCACAGTTCACCTTGCCGAAATGTACGGCCGCCAGGAAATTGTTCTCGCGACTGTTCAGTACCGTATCGTCCATGGAGACGCCCGGAGTAACCAGTTCCGTAATACCCCTCTTCACTAACGTCTTCGTCAGCTTTGGGTCCTCCAACTGGTCGCAGATGGCCACACGCTTGCCTGCCCTGACCAGCTTTGGCAGGTATGTATCCAATGCATGATAAGGGAAGCCCGCCATTTCCGTACTGGGCATGTTTTCCTTTCCGTTATTCCGCCTGGTCAGTGTGATGCCCAGAATCTCGGCTGCTATGACAGCGTCTTCAGCGTATGTCTCATAGAAGTCACCACACCTGAACAAGAGCACCGCATCGGGATGCTTTGCCTTCAGGTCGTAGAACTGCTTCATCATTGGGGTCAACCCTTCTTTTGCCATCTTCTTTATTTTATGTTATTTTTCAATGGATTATCATGTTTTCGCTATCACCCATTCATTCTATGATACGCGTCGTTGCTTTTCATATTCGTTGTAGGACATTTCTCTACATTTTGTTTTATTTCGTGGGTCAAGTTATAAATTTCTTTTCTGCAAAAATAATCATTTTTCTCAAAAAACACGCATAATAGCATTTCCTTTTTACCTAACACTTAAAAATAGCGTAACAAAACGTTACGTTACACATTCCTGAAGCAAAAAGCAAATCGTAAAACGCACAATCTTTCGTTTCCACGCGACAGAATTCTTTCTCAAAGACCAAGAAACATCGTCTTAATCATTCCGAACAGCAAATTGAATCGACCGAAAATCCTTTCTCGCTCGCCTTCCTTCCACGTTATGAGTCCTACCAGATGTCCTCCGGCTCGTTGGGGTTGTCATAGACCTCCTTCGATACTATTTCGAAATAGTCGATGATGAGACCCTTGGTACGGGATTCCAGCACACTCTTCAACCGCAGGTAGTAGTTCTTGTCTGGCTGCATGGTCGTCCTCACGATGATGCGTCGGATGGACTGCATATCATATCTCGCTCCTGTTGAGGGACTCGCCCCCATAGGACATATACTCAACGGACCTTTCATAAAGCCATTGGTGTGCATACGTTTATCCACCTCGGCATTATAGTCATCATCCTCACTATCCGCCTCCCATCCCGAGATAGGCGCTTCGCCGTTTAATTCCATATTGAGGGGGATACCTGTCACGTACAATTCATCCGGGTTATTTCCGAAGTAGCATTGTGCTATGCCTCTCCCTTCCATTGCCAAGTACCCCATTCGCAGTTCGTAGGTGCCACTGCGTGGTATGGGAGGAATCTTCAAAGTGATGTCGTAACGGCCATAGACCAGTAATTCGTCGGCTTGGAAATTATCTACCGCTGCCCCATAGAAGTTATTGTAGCGGAAATGCGTCTCGTCGCCCAAGAAGAGATTGGGACTGTAGGTATAAGTCTGCGTCTGAGGCATATAGTAGAAATCGTCATCGCTCAGGCCCCAACTGGGCAAGACCTGCTTGCGTATGTCATTGGTCATAAACTCGGGGCACATTGCCATCACGTCGAAACGGATGCGTTCCCTCTGCAAGAAGGTCTTTGTCTCGTCGCTGTAGTAGAGCGGTTCATGAATAGGATAGATACAGCAGTTCGCAATCTCGCTCAGGACAGCTGTGTCATCCTCACGTCCGATAAGGATGCCTTCTTTATCCATGTCGCAACGGAGTTCTTTCCCCGTCCCCCTACGCTTGTTGTCCAGTACGGGGAAACGATTAATCCTCACTCCGTTACTCTGCTGACTCTCGTAAAACTTTATCAGACGTGGTTTTCCATATACCGCATAGTATTCCGCCACAGGGTTGCCCAAAACGTAGGGATTTTCCAACGTGAACCCTACCTCGTTGTGGTGGATTACCAGTTTGTCCGCAGCCAATCGCATGGGCAGAATATGATAGGTTATCCATTGGTTCAACAGGTTCTCCTCGTTGCCATAGTCTTTACCTGTAGTAAAGGTGTCGTCGCTGGCATACTGTTTGTTGTCAAGCAACCATTGCTGCAACTTAGACATCAAGTCGGGGTCTTTTGGGTCAATCCCTTCGCTTCGCCAGAAATCGTCCGTCTCGGCAAAGATTGTAAAACCATACAGCCGGTGTCGTGGTGCCTGACAGAAATAATCGTGGCTCTGCCACCCCTTGATGAGCCCATCCTGATACATCGTTTCATACACTTCGTCGCGTATGGCGGACAAGGTATCCATCAGTCCACAAGCCTGCAGGCAACGTGCCATTGTCAGGTAACCATCTTTCTGCTGATTGAGAATCTCCTGAAAATACTGTGCTGCCGAGAAGTCATGGGGCGCAATCACTTTCTCCATCTGGTGCACGTAGCCGTTCAGCACGATAATGTCACGGTTGCGGACGTTCATGGGACAATCCTTGTTGATGAGCACCTCCTCGGGAACATCAGAATAATAGACAGAAAGCTTGTGGTCATTGAGCGTGCCGAGACCGAATTCACCACCGCTCAATGTGGGAAAGTCCTGTGTACTGTAGGCACCTCCGTTGTCCCCGCCGTCGATGATGCTGTTCAGCACTACTACAGCACGTATGGAGTCGAGTTTTATGCTGTCAGTAAAAGCATCCCACGAAGGTGCTTTCATATAACAGCGGACCTCTTCCTTAACGTAGAGCGAATCCAGGTAGGCCTGCACAGCTTCATTAGTCGGAGCAAAGACGGTGTAGTTACCACGTGCGCTGAGCAACTGCCCTACGCTGGTCTTGCTGACGGGATTCACAGGAACACGGTACAGCAAATCCAAATAGGTGCTATACGTGTCGGAATGTTTCTTTAAATAATCTATGACAGTCGGATCATTGAACACATATCGTGCTGATTCGTCTATATCTTCTGTACAGGAGAAAAGGCTGGTGACAAAAACGGTCATCCAAAGAATGTATAATACGTTTTTTCTCATTTTTTGAAAAAAGATAGGTTTGTAACGGCAAAAATAATCATTTTTCTCAGAAAAACACGCATAATAGCGTTTCCATTTTACCTATCACTTAAAAAAAGCGTAACAAAACATTACGTTATACATTCCTGAAGCAAAAAAGCAAATCGTAAAACGCACGATATTTTGCTTCCACGCGACAGAATTCTTTCTCAAAGACCAAGAGCAGAAGGAAAACATCGTCTTGATCATTCCGAACAGCAAATTGAATTGACCGAAAATCCTTTCTCGTTCGGCACTCCCTTGAATATCCCATTTAGTCGAAATGGAAAAGTATTTATATCTAACTAAACAACAATTGGTTACGAAGTATATTCACACTTTGTATCGGCAGATTGGCAAAAGCTTGTAGTTACAATGGTAGAAGTTTGTAGTTACACGCCGAAAAAGTTGTAGTTACAGCGGAAAAAGTTTGTAGTTACAGGTTTTCGGTCGTGTAGTTACAAACTTTCAGGCGTGTAGTTACAAGTTTCCGGACGTGTAGTTACAAGTTTTTACCAATTGTTTGGCATGATTTTCTAAAAACCGAAGCATAATGGTTTTTCCGAGCCCATCAGTGTCTTGCTTGTTCGAAGCAAAAATTTTACTTTGGTACCAAACCATTTGTTGGCCTGCTATATTATATAGACAAACAAGCTCCTAAATCGGGTAGGAGGTAAATGCTAATCATAAAAGGCATTTGCCTACTACTTTCGCATTTACCGACCTCCCACACCACCGTACGTGCCGTTCGGCATACGGCGGTTTCGCGCTTTCTCATCTCACGATGTGTGGCAAGTTGT